>JAICXV010000407.1 GCA_025934545.1 Verrucomicrobiia bacterium | reverse complement strand
CCTACAACCCGGCTTACGTGCCGCGTGATTGGCGCAATTGGTGGGCGTTTGGTGGTGGGACGCTTTCGGATTTTGGCTGTCACTATATTGATTTGGCGTATTGGGCGCTGGGCATTCGCGTGCCAACATCGGTCGTGACGGAAGGACCGCCGGTGATGGAAGAGGGCACGTGCCCTTGGTTGATTGCGCGCTATGAATTTCCGGGCCACGACAATCAGCCGCCGGTGAAGTTGACCTGGTATCACGGCAAAAAAGATGGCGCGCCGGTTCGGCCGCCTTTGGAGAACGAAGGTAAAGTTCCAAAAGGTCTCGGTAACGGATTGTTGTTCGTTGGCGACAAAGGAATTCTTTGGGCCGATTACGGCCAATACAAATTGTTTCCGGAACAGGATTTCAAAGGTTTTGTCCCACCGCCAAAAACGATTCCTTCGTCGATCGGCCAGCATGCGGAATGGATTCGCGCGATCAAACAGGGCGGAACGACGTTGTGCAACTTCGAATACGGCGGGCAGTTAACGGAAGCAGTTCTACTCGGCAACGCCGCCTATCGCAGCGGCCAAAAAATCGTTTGGGATTCAAAGAATCTGAAGGCGATGGGCAATCCGGCGGCTGACCGGTTCATTCACCATCAGTATCGCAAAGGCTGGAAGCTCTGATTTAAAACCGGACGAGCTTTTCCAATTCGCTGACGCGTTTCTGGATTTTTTGTTTCGTTACTTTCGTGGTGGCGTTGAGGCCAAAGCCTTCGCAGCAGAACGAAGCGACGACGCTGCCGTAAATCATGGAGCGGCGCAGGTTGGATTCGATGCTTCCTTTGGCGGTGGACAAGTATCCCATCATGCCGCCGACGAAGGAATCGCCGGCGCCGGTCGGGTCGATGACGCATTCCAGCGGGAAAGCAGGCGCGACGAAAAGTTTTCCATTCGCAGACAAGATGGCGCCGTGCTCGCCTTTTTTTACGATGACGTATTTCGGGCCGAGCTTGTGAATTTTGCGCGCGGCTTTGACGAGGTTGTGTTCCTGGGTGAGTTGTTGCGCTTCCGATTCGTTAAGCACGAAACCATCAACGCGGCGCAAGAGCTTCAACAAATCGGGCAGCGCGATGTTCAGCCACAAATCCATGGTATCGGCGACGACGAGTTTCGGGCGGCTCATCTGGTCGAGGACGTGATGTTGCAATGACGGCGCGATGTTGGCGAGTAAGACAAAGTGGCTTTGGCGATAGGATTGCGGCAGGCGCGGTGTGAACGTTTCGAACACGCCCAGTTCAGTTTCGAGCGTGCGGCGATTGTTCATGTTCACTTCGTATTCGCCGGACCAATGAAATGTTTTGCCCGGCGCGATCTGCAAGCCTTCGAGATCGATTTTGTGTTTTTTATAGAGCGTGATGTAGTTCCTGGGAAAATCTTCGCCGACGATGCCGACTAATTTGACCGGCGCGAAAAAGCTGGCCGCGACGGCCGCATGGCTGGCGGAACCGCCGAGCAGGCGCGGGTTTTGCGCTTTGGGCGTACGAATGGAATCAAGGGCTGTCGAACCAACAATGAGAACGCTCATATTATTTCTGGAAAAATGAGCGCGCAGCTTACGTGATTTTGCGCGGGTGCGCAATCAATTCGGTCGATTGATTAAGCCCTCTCCTGTGAGAGGAGAGGGCCGTCATGAAACGCACTAACTCTAACTCTTACTCTTCTGTGTACCCTTTACTAACCAGAATGGAACGCACCTGGTCGCTGGCGCTGGCCAGCGTGGCGTTTGATTGGTTGGCGGAAACGGTGTCCGCCTTGTCGAAGATAAGTGCGCCGTGGTACTCGAAAAGGTAAGCGGTCGTTAACCCGGGCGGGACATAAGCATCACAGCCCGTGGCGACAAACGTGTTGGGAGCTTGAACCGGTTGGGCGGTTCCAACGTTCAGGAAATTGTTCACGCCTTTGGCGTTCAAACCCTCTCCCGCGCCGGATTTAATTTGCAGGACGGTCCGGGTGTTGTTGTTGGGCACTTGCACGGTGGAGATGGAATGGTCGGGTTGCTCGACTTTGAAACGTTTGCTTTTTACGTCGGCCGAGACAAAGACGACGTCACCGTTTGAACTGTCGATCAGGGTGAAGCCGGCAAAGTTGCGGGTCATAACGCGGCCACCACCAGTAATCACTACGTTGAGAGTCTGTCGATAGAACAGCACCGCCGCATTTGCCATGTGCGCAAACCCCATGCACAAAAGCAGAGCAAACATCCTTTTCATACGGTTTCTGTTTTATCCCGGGCGGTGCAAGATCGTCCATCGGGCTGCGTCCGTGTGCATATGTGACACGATTGGTTAGCGTGGCCTGAGACTTTGCGGAGGGTAGCGGTATACGAGTCCCTGATTGGAAGTAGGGCAAAACGGGAGGGTGGCTTTGCGATTCGTGTTGGTCGTCGAGTGGTCAAGGAGCGCGGATTTTAGTCCGCTTCAACTTGATACTTTCTGTAAGCGTTCACGATCCCAACGTCCATTCTGTTCGCGCGCTGAAGCGGACTGAAGTCCGCGCTCCTGCGAGGTTGAAACATTCGGTGTCATCTGTTCTCATGCCGACGTGCAAAAGGCTGAGTTGTCCAAAATCGTCAGTTACTGCGACCGATTGTTTCGTCCGGAAAGTTTTACTGATTACGATGGGGCGTTGAATGGCCTGCAGGTGGAGAATTCCGGACTCGTTACGAAAATCGTGGCAACGGTCGACGCGTCGTTGGCGACGGTGCGCAAAGCAATTGAGGCGGGGGCAGATTTAATGATCGTACATCATGGATTGTTCTGGTCGCCAACGGTTCCGTGGACCGGACGGCGTTATGAACTTCTCGATTTGCTCATCAGCAATAACATCGCGGTTTACAGCATGCACCTGCCATTGGACGCGCATCGCAAGCTCGGCAACAATGCGCTGCTGTGCGCGGAACTTGGTTTTAAAAATCTCAAGCCGTTCTTTTTCGAGAAGGAGCAATTCCTCGGCTACCGAACGCAAACACGCATCACGCGCGCTGAACTTTCCGCGCGATTAACCAAAGCTGTCGGGCACAAACCGATTCTCTTGCCTGGTGGCAGCGAACGGTGCGAGCGCATCGGCGTGGTCACGGGCGGCGCGGGCAGTCAGTTGAAGAAAGCGGCGGCGGAAGGGGTGGACACCTTCATCACGGGAGAAGGACCGCATTGGACTTATGCGCTGGCGGAAGAATTGCGGGTGAATGTTTTTTATGGCGGACATTACGCGACGGAGACTTTTGGCGTGAAGGCGCTGGCGGCGGATCTGGCGAAGAAGTTTCGCGTACCGTGGACGTTCCTGGATCATCCGACGGGGTTGTGATTCGGCGGTGTTTCGTTGCAAAAACGTCACCCCGACGTCAGTTGCAACATTCCCCGATAGTGGTATGGGTAATCTTAGGGCAGCCAAAAAAATGGCCTGACCTTATTGTGAGGTTAGATTTGGCGTTTTAATCTTGGCCGCCCTAGTTGAAGGGATGCTATGACTAAACAAACGAAAACTTTTACCGAACCCACCGCAGACGAAATTGCCGCCTACGCTTATAAATTGTGGGAGGCAGAAGGCCGCCCCGACGGAAAAGACGTCGATCATTGGCTGCAAGCCAAAGCACATTTAACCGCCGACCGCCAATATGAAGCCGGTGTGTTGACCACCCGCGAAGCTGAAGCGAAAAAGAAACGCAAAGCCGAGACGCCGCAGAATGGCCGATCCGGCATAACGCGGCAGCCGCTCTTCGCCTAACACGCGACGATCAATCCAAATAATAAACCATGCAAAGCGCACCGGTGCGGTGCGCTTTTTTATTTGCTGATGCCACGTTCGCTG
>JAICXV010000690.1 GCA_025934545.1 Verrucomicrobiia bacterium | reverse complement strand
GCCGGTGGAAAGTTGACGACTTATCGATTGATCGCCGAAGAAACCATTGACGGTCTGGCCAAAGAACGCGGCTTAAAATTGCCGCGTTGCCGCACCGCCGACGAACCGCTCGTTGAATCGGGCGCGACCCAATTCAGCGGAATCGTCCCACCGAAATTCAGTCGCGAAGCGGTCGACCATTTCTGTCGCAACGAATGGGCTGTCAACCTCGATGACATCATGGTTCGACGGAGCAGTTGGCACTACTACGATTTGGACGCCGCGGCCGAAGCGCAGCAGGCCGCCAATTGGATGGCCGAAATATTTAGTTGGACGCCAGAGCAGAAAAAAGCGCAAATAGCGCGGTACAACGCCATCAAATGTTCGCAGCCATTGTAAACTGGTTCAAACCGCCGCCACCAACGCCACGGCGCGATCCGGAGGAAATAAAGAGACTCTATCCTTATTTCCGTTTTCAAGCGTTTCACTGCGCGTTCCTTGCCTACGCCACGTTTTATATCGTGCGCAATAACTTTGCGCCGGTCGAAAAATTCATGGGCGACAAGTTGCATTACGACGCGGTGATGACTGGCAGCATCATGGCGGCAACCTCTCTTGCGTATGGCATCGGAAAGTTTGTCATGGGTTGCTTATCGGATCGCTGCGATCCGAGAAAATACGTTTTTGCGGCGATGTTGATTACGGCGATGCTGAACTTTGCGTTTAGCGCCGCTCGCGATTATCACACCCATCTCGTTATCTGGACTTTGAATGGACTGGCTCAAGGAATGGGATACGCGCCGTGCTCGCGGATGATGGCGCATTGGTTCAGCGTCCGCGAACGTGGGCTTTGGTTTGGTCTTTGGAACATGTCTCACAATGTCGGTGGCGCGCTCGCGGGCCTCATTGCTGCCTACAGCGCCAAACAGTTCGGTTGGCCTTCTGCTTTTTACGTGCCAGGCGCAATTGCGACTCTTGCCGCGTTCTATCTACTTTGGAAAGTCCGCGACACACCTCAGTCGGTCGGGCTGCCGCCCATCGAGGAATACAAAAACGATTACCCTCCGGAAGAACACGAATCTCACGAGCGTGAACTGACGATGCGCGAAATCGTCATGAAATATATTTTCCCGAACAAAATGCTTTGGCTTGCAGCGATCGCCAATTTTTTCGTCTACATCGCGCGCTACGCGATGGTTGATTGGGGTCCGCGTTATCTCAGTGAGACCAAAGGCGCATCTCTCGAACTGCGCGGTTGGAGCACCGCCGTCATCGAATTGGCCGGTGCGCTCGGCATGTTGCTGATGGGATGGCTGTCGGATCGTGTGGGAGGGCGGCGCGGGTTTGTGAGTACTATTATGATGGCGCCGGTCATTCTTGCATACATCGGCATTGTGTTTACGCCGCCAGATAAGTTGTGGTTGGACATGGCGCTATTTGGCCTGATTGGTTTTTGTGTTTATACGCCGATCATGGCTTTAGGCGTGATGTCGCTTGATTTAACTTCCAAGAAAGCCGTCGGCACCGCCGCCGGTTTCGTCGGCATGTTCGGTTATTTTGGCCGTGTTTTGGAAAATCAAACACTGCCCGTTATCTCCCAGCACTACGGTTGGAACGCCGGGCTGATCGCGGTCGTCGCCACAAGCTTCATCGCTACGGTGCTGCTCGCGTTTACGTGGAATGTGCGACCGCGGGGTTAGTGCGGGCGGATGACGATTTCTTCCACGATGGCGCGCTCGGGCAAATTAATCGCGAGCAGGACGCATTGCGCGATGTCTTCGGGTTTCAACATTTTCGCACGGGCTTCGGCTGGCGGAGGTGACTGGCGTTTCTTGAGCAGGGGAGTGTCGATGTCGCCGGGGAAAATGGCGCAGGCGCGAATTCCGTTGCCACGCTCCTCGGCGTTGATCGATTGGACCAAACCGGCTTGTGCAAATTTTGACGCGCAATAGCTGACGCCCGATTTCGCGCTCGCCTGTTTGGCGGCGTCGGAAACGATGTGGACAATCGTGCCCGTTTTTCGCTCGCGCATTTCGCCGAGCAATGCGCGCGTGCAGAAAAATGCGCCGGTCAAATTCGTTTCCATAACGCTTCGAAAATCTTCGGTGCTGATTTCGGTCCAGCTTCGAAGTGGGATATTCGTTCCGGCAGCGTAAACCAGAGTTGAAATAAATCCGAATTGATCGCGCGCTTGTTTTATAATTTTGGCGACCTGCGCCTCATCGCGTAAATCGCAGGGGGCAACAAG
>JAICXV010000521.1 GCA_025934545.1 Verrucomicrobiia bacterium | reverse complement strand
TTGCCGCGGTATTGCGCGCCAACGTATTGCACGTTGGCAGATTTTTCTGGGCAGTGGCGCTTTGGTCTGGTGTTGGGTTTTTCCTTTCAACTAGTTCTAACAAATTTTTGTTGGGTGCGTGGGGGGGGGTGGGTATTGGGAAAGCGAATCCGGCGACGGCGTTGGACGTAGCCGGGACGGTGAGCGCGACGAGTGTGTCGGCCGGCGCAGTGACGGCGACGACCTACAGCGGCAATGGCGGGGGGTTGACCAATGTCAACGCCTCGGCAGTGGGCGGACTGGGCTTGTCGAATTTCTGGCAGTTAGGTGGAAATAATGTAAGCGCGGGACAATTCATCGGCAGCACCAATAATCAAGCCCTGGAACTGTGGGTGAATGACGGTAGGGCGATGCGGTTCGAGCCCATCGTTAACGTCAGCGGCCATACTAACATCGTCAATGTGATTGGTGGTTCCTCGGCAAATAATGTGGTGAGCGGCGCAATGGGGGCAACGATTGCTGGCGGTGGTGCTCGGTTTTACAACGGCAATGGTTTTGTAAGTAACTCGGTGACGGGTGATTTCGGAACTGTGGGTGGAGGCTATGAAAATATCAGCGCCTCGGACGCTACGGTCGCAGGCGGAGTCAATAACCAAAGCCTCGGCCAGACTTCGACTATTGGAGGCGGCGATTTTAATATTGCTGCGCAAACGGATGACACCATCGCAGGCGGGGAAAGTAATTCAACCAGGGGACCGTATGCAACGATAGGCGGCGGTCGTGATAACAAGGCCACGAATTCGTTGGCGACGGTACCAGGAGGCTTCGGTAACGTCGCGGGTGGCGCAGGCAGTTTTGCCGCGGGTGAAAATGCAACGGCGCAGCACGCGGGCACGTTTGTTTGGTCAGATACGACCCTCGGAGGTTTCTCCTCCACCGGCACCAATCAATTTCTTATCCACGCTTCCGGCGGCGTCGGGATCGGCATCAACGCGCCGCAGGCGGCGCTGCACGTTGCGCCGACCAGCGCTGGAACGCCCGCAGCCAATGGCAATTCTATCGCTGTTTTCGAAAAATCCGGAAACGGTTACGTCTCAATCCTCAGTGCAAACGGGAACGAAAACGGATTGGTCTTCGGGAATGCGAACAACACGACGGATGGAGGGATTATTTACAACAGTTCAACAGCACGAAGTGGCCTGGAATTCCGCACAGGGACCAATGTCACGCAAATGACCATTCTCGCGAACGGCAACATCGGTGTCGGAACAACTGCGCCGTCCAAAGAGTTGGAAGTTCAGAATGTTTCCGACACAGAGATCGGCATCAAGAGCACAGACGGAGGGGGGCATTTGTGGACATTGCAGAGCAGCGGGGTCACTGGTAGTGCCAATCTGGACGCGTCGTTCCAAATCGTGGACCGAACTACCGGGGTGAACCTTTCCCGATTCCTTATAGCAACAAACGGCAACATCGGCATCGGCACGAATTCTCCGAATCAAAAGCTGACGGTCAGCGGCAACATCATAGCCTCCGGAAGCATCTGTGCGAACAACGGTGTGTCGTGCGCGAGCGATCGGAATTTGAAAGAAAACTTCAAACCGGTGGACGCGCGCGAAGTTTTGGACAAAGTCGCGAAACTGGCGGTGACGCAATGGAATTATAAGAACGACAAAGAAAGTCCACATGTCGGACCAGTTGCCCAGGATTTTCGCGCGACGTTTGGTCTAGGGCACGACGACGTTACCATCTCGACCATCGATGAAGGCGGCGTGGCACTGGCTGCGATCAAAGGCCTGAATCAAAAATTAGAGCGAGAGCTGAGCGAGAAGGATACGAAGATCGGGGAATTGGAGAAGAGGTTGGCAGCGCTCGAAGCGGCGATGCAACGGAAATGATTTTTTAGCCGCGGATTAAACACGGATGGAACACGGATTGTTGAGGAGTAAATCGAACGCTGTTCGAGGCCTGTTCAATCGGTGGCTGAATTGCTAACGAGATTGAAGTTTGGGGCGCTGACCGTTACATAGAGCGAATGCGATTTATTGGAGGGATTATCGAAAAGCTGCAGCGCCACCCCAAGCGCGTGGTTTTTCCCGAAGGCACTGAGCCGCGTGTGTTGCAGGCGGCGCGGCAGTTTTTTTCGTTACGCCTCGGTGTGCCGATTCTTCTTGGCGACCGAACGAAAGTTAAAGAGGCGGCGGCGCAATTGAATGTTTCTCTCGAAGGGGTGCGCATTATCAACCCGGCGGAAAGCGAAGATTTGCCGGCGTTTGTGAAGCGGTTTGAGATGTTGCGCCGCAGCAAAGGCATCCAGGAACGCGAAGCGCGCGAGGCTATGTTGTTGCCGAATTATTACGGTGCGATGATGGTGGCGATGCATCAATGCGACGGGTTAATTTCGGGCACGAACCAAAGTTCGGGCAGCGTCCTGCGGCCATTGTTTCAAATCATCAAGGTCGCCCCACAGGTAACGACGGCGTCGAGTTGCATGGTGATGGAAGTTGAGGACACGCGGTTTGGTGAAAACGGCGTGCTGCTGATGGGTGATTGCGGCGTTATCCCGGAGCCGTCAGTGGAACAACTCGCTGACATCGCCGTATCGACAGCGCAGCTCGCGCGGAAACTTTTGGGAACGCGGCCACGCGTGGCGTTGTTGTCCTACTCGACGAAAGGAAGCGCGACGCATTCGTCGATCGGCAAAGTAAAAGCGGCCACGGCCCTGGCGGAAAAACTAGCCGCCGAGAAATTGTTGGACGCGGATTTTGATGGCGAACTGCAAGTGGACGCGGCGTTAGTGCCGGAAATTGCGATTCGCAAATTGCCGGACAGTCCGGTCGGAGGGCGGGCCAATGTGTTAATTTTTCCAGACCTCAACTCCGGTAACATTGGCAGCAAATTGATTCAGCATCTGGCGCGAGCGCACGCTTACGGACAAATCCTATTGGGTTTGGACCGGCCGGCGGCGGATGTGTCGCGTGGTTCGAATGCGCACGATATTCTTGGTGTCGCCGCGATCGTTGGGTTGCAATCGATTGAATACAGCGATCTGTATCCGGGCGCGGGACAAAATTTGCCGGGAGAAGCATGAACTCAATAACACCTCGCGTGTTTATCGCGGCGACGCGGCAGAACGATGGCAAGACGACGACTTCGCTCGGATTGCTGGCGGCGTTGCAGAAGTTTTATCCGCGCGTGGGTTATAT
>JAICXV010000660.1 GCA_025934545.1 Verrucomicrobiia bacterium | reverse complement strand
GACGGCTCGGCACGATCACGAACGCCGGTGAAAAGCCTTTTGTCGTGGGCCACTCGCCGCAGACTTCGGCCCAAACATGTGCCCAATCAGCCATGCCGAGGCTGTCCGCCTGCCAGTTGCCCGCATTGTTTTGGTAAAGCGAAAGCCAACACGCAACTTTACCTTTCGAAATCACGGGGAGATACCATTTCGCGTAAGGTTCCAATGCTTTGAGCACCGCGTCGCCATCGCGATACTTTTTGATTGCATCCTCCGACAGAATGTAAGGCTGGAACGGCTGTCCCACCGTGACGTTCTTTAAATCATCGTCCGCGTCGAACCCATGCCGTTGTTTCATCCACGCGCTATCGAGCGACGGAAGCATTCTGCGCAACGCCGCGGGAGCGGCGCTCTTCAAAACGTCGGTTTGGTTGGTGACTGTTGGAGCTGCCTCAACTGCGACAGCGACAATCCAGAAGCACATCATCCAAGCCCGCAGCGCTAACCTGCTTTTTTGCCTGACCCGAACCATGGGGCAAATGCTGATGGCCCCTGAAATTTCTGTCAACCGAAATTTCGCTTACTTCAGCTTTGGCGGAGTTGGCGCAAAGAAGTTCAGCGTAAAACCGTCCTGGTTGAAGGCGCCGGAATGCACGGAAAAATAAAAATATTTGGAAATGGTGTCGTAGGGTGGCAGCAAACTGAAGTCAGCAAACTGCTGGAACCGCTTTGCCTGCGCCGCGGGATCGTCAATGTTGGCTTGTAACCCAAGTCCACTGCCTTCGCCTCCAAAAAAACTTGCCGCGGCATTTGGGTCTTTGCGCAACGCTTCAAACATCTCCCGCATGTGCTCCGAGGAATTGCTGTAGCCGAACATTCCCGTGCTCATGCCGCCGACCTTTTGCGCGGCTTCCGCCAGGCCAGCAGTTTCAATCAGAGGTTTTGGTTTGTTTTCTGTGCTGCGCAGAATGTCTTGCACGAAATCGCCGTCCGAGGACAGGGCCACATATCCATTCGCTGCGGCAAATGTCAAACCTTGTGATTGCTCTTTTCGGTTCGGATTGCTGGGTGGGGTAAACGTGTAAATCTTGCGCCCGAGAAATTCGCGCTCTTTCACTGCTTGTGCGCCCCCCAGCGCGCCGACGCCGATCTTTAATGTCGCGGCCAGTTTTTCAGGATTGGCCGAGCCAAGCATTACGACCGAAGGTGCCGGCTGATCGGTGCCTGCCGCGTTCGCCGGCATCGCCTTTTCATAGTCGACGAGATCATCGCCAAGATTGGCGAACAATTCTGATTTAAATTCGTATTTCTCGTCCTTGTCCTTCCCCGCATTATCCAGAACGAAATTGATCATTCCCGCCACGCTCGGACTAACCTCGCCCATGACCTTCTCAATTGTCCGCCATGCCACCGCGAGATTTATGCGGTATCGGCTAAACTTTGTCGTATCAGCAGGCACAAACGCAGGCGGCGCGGAATCTTTCGCTTCCGCGACGAATGCCTTCAACAGCCCTTTGCGCTGACCTTCGGGAGCGCCGACATAAACTTGCGTCATCAAGCCTTCCGGCATTTCTTTCCAGGTGAACGTCGCCGTCGTTAACCCGTCTATACCGAGGCTCGATGCGATTTTGTTTGGGTCGAATAACGGCGTTAATCGCGAGTTCGGTTTCTCACCGCCGAACGTTTTCATCAACTCATCGACGAACCCTTTCACATTGACCCATGCGTAAAACGGCGCGTTGCGCAGGCGCGCATTATAATCGGTCTGGAAAGCCGCCAATTCCTCGAGCGGAGCAATCATCCCTCCGGCTTGCCGGCCCAACACTTTTTCAATGGCGCTCTTCGAATCGCTGACCAGCAACAGCGAGTCCGATTGCCCAAACGTAATTTCAATCTTTTTGTTCGCCGGCTTTTCGGCGTCGCTGTCGTCCGGCGCTTGCATAGGACGTCGCGAGTTTTTCTTTGGTGGAAAAATCTTCGCCCACGAATTTGACAACTCGGTTGTCGATGTCACCAGCGTCGTGAATTCTAAATCCCGAATCTTTTCAACCCGGCTCGCTTTTCCCGAATCGATCCATTTCTTTTTCACCTCTAGCAGGTTCGTGCGCAACTTGCCCACCTGATCTTTCGTATCGACAATCAGCAGTCGTGAATACTTCTCCTCCGGCTTCGTCGCGTCCGCATTTTGAATGACGGCAATCGTCACCTGGCCTCGCGCCATGCCCGCGTAATCGGCGAATTTGAAACCAAATTCCCGTTCAATCGGCACGAGCACGTCTTTCTCAAAATTGGAATTAAATTTATCTTTGAATGCCTTGAGAGCCGGATCAGCCCACATCTTGCCCATCGGAGAATTGGTAAAAACTCCCCACGCCTTCGGGAAATCCGGCGCGGTCAAAACAAAAACCGTGTCTTTGGGCAGCAGCTTTT
>JAICXV010000175.1 GCA_025934545.1 Verrucomicrobiia bacterium | reverse complement strand
GTTGAACCGTGAATTCATTCCGTCGAACTGGGGTTTTTACAGCCCGACGGTGGTCGACATTTTGCAATATCTCGGAACGTTTGGATTGTTCTTCACGTTCTTCCTGTTGTTCCTGCGTTACATTCCGCTGATCGCGATCGCGGAAGTTAAAGGCGTGACGCCGCAAGCTGATCCGCACCATCCGTTGGGCGGCGCAAAAGTCGGAGGCCATCACTAATGAACGGCTCACGACGTCCATACGCCATCATGGCCGAATTCGAAACGCCTGCGGACATCCTGCATGCGGCGGAAAAGGTCAACGCCCAGGGTTTCCGTCATTGGGATGTTTTCACGCCCTTCCCTGTTCACGGAATGGATCGCGCAATGGGACTAAAGAATTCGCAGGTCGGCTGGTTTTCATTCATTGGCGGCGTAACCGGTTACACCACTGGCATGTTGATCATCTGGTGGATGAACGCGGTCGATTACCCGATCATCGTCGGCGGCAAACCGATGTTCAGCCCGTTCGCGGCGTTCCCGCCGTCCTACGAATTGACGATTTTGTTCGGCTCGTTCGGCGCATTGCTCGGCATGCTGTTCCTCAATCGGCTTCCGCGGCTGCACCATCCGCTGCTCAAGAACAAACGCTTTGCTCTCGTCACACACGACCGTTACTTCATCGTCATCGAAGCCGACGATGCGAAATATTCTGAAACCGAAACCCGCAAGTTGCTCGAATCGCTCGGCAGCAAGCACATCGAATTGGTGGAGGAATAATGCGCTACTTCTACCTCGGCTTTATTTTAACGGTTGCGGCGGTTGTCGGATTGCTCGGTTTTCGCGGAAGCTTGTCGCGCAAACCGCCCCTGGAAATTTTCCCTGACATGGTGCGCCAGCCGAAACTGCGGCCGCAATCGCCCAGCGATTTTTATCAGGACGGCATGAGCTCGCGCGCTTTTCCGCTCGGAACCATCGCCCGAACGAAGCCTTACACCATTGCCGGCCAAGTGGTCAAAGTGAACGGCAAATCCGTTTATCCGTACGAAAATAATCCGCTTACGACCGCGCGCGTTCCCGGGACGACGAACTTCATCGAATTGTCCCCTGTTCCGGTCACGGCAAAATTAGTCGACCGCGGCCAGGATCGTTTCAACATTTATTGCCTGCCGTGCCACGGCCCGGTTGGCAATGGCCAAGGTGTGACTTCGAAGTTCGGCGTCGGCGGTATTGCCGACCTGCATTCGCGTCGCATCGTTGAAATGACGGACGGCCAGATTTTTTGGACAATTACGGACGGCTCGCCTGCAAAATTAATGGGGCCGTACGGACCGATGATCCCGGTCGAAGATCGTTGGGCGATTGTGTCGTACGTTCGCGCGCTGCAACGCAGTCAATTGGCGACGATGAACGACGTGCCGCAGTCCGAACAAGCTGCCTTGAAAAAATAGTATGAGTTCTCACGACAGTGCACAAATAGAGCCGCTGGATCTGGCGCCGTATCGCAACGTTCCGGTGATTGCGATCGTGGTCGGCGTCATCTTGATGGCGCTGGGCTTCTTCGCCGTCGGCGGTGGCGACAAGGGCGTCGTGCAATTTGGATTTTCCTGGCTGCTGGCCTTCATGTTTTTCTTGAGCCTGTGTGTCGGCGCATTCTTCCTGACGCTGGCCCATCACATGTTTGATGCCTCGTGGTCAGTGCCGATTCGGCGCGTCACCGAAACGATGGGCTGCCTTGCTCCGATTCTGCTCATTCTCTGGATTCCGCTCGGGATTCTCGCGAAAAAGGTTTATCCATGGATGGGACCAGAATTGCAGGCGCATCCCGATCATGCGTTGAGCTCAAAACATCCGCTGCTGACGATCCCCGGATTCTACATCGTCGCCGCTGTTTGTTTCTTTGTCTGGATCGTCTGGACGTGGCAATTGCGCCGATGGTCGTTGCGACAGGACGAAACCGGCTCGGCGCGTTGCACCTATCATATGCGCATTTGGACCGGGACCGGAATTTTTGTCTTTGCCATCACGGTGACGCTCGCGGCCATCGTCTGGATCAAGGCGTTGATGCACGAATGGTTTTCGACGATGTATGGCGTCTGGTATTTTGCGAGCGCAGTTTGGACAACGTTGGCGACCGTTTACGTCATCTGCCTGGTGTTGCAACGCGCGGGCCCGCTTCGCCACGTCATGCACGAGAAGCAGTATTATTTCCTCGGCTCGCTGCTTTTTGCGTTCACGGTGTTCTACGCTTACGTCACCTTCGCCCAATATTTCATCATCTGGAACGCCAACATGCCGGAGGAAGTTTTCTGGTATAACGTTCGCGAAGTCGGCAGTTGGAAAATCATTGGCCGTTACGTCATTATCTTCGGTCATTTCTTCGTGCCATTTCTCGGATTGCTGCGCATCGACGTGAAGTTGAAACCGACTTTCATGTTCGGCCTGGCCATTTGGGCGTGGCTGATGCTTTTCTTCGATCTGCAATTCCAAATCATGCCATCGTTGCACGACCAGGGGATGTCGGCCGCGGGCGTCATTCTCGACATCGGTTGCATGGCATTCATAGGCGGCATTGTGTCGATCGCGTTTGTGCGCATGTTCTCGAAACACGCGCCCTATCCGCAAAAAGATCCGCGCATCGCCGAAGGTCTCGACGTTTACGTGCCGCCGACCAGCTATATTTCAACCGCACCTGATCGCGCCAAATGAACGACAACCGCACCATTGATTTTCGGACCGTCGTTTTCGTGATTTTCATCACGGCGGCGTTCCTCGCCATGCCGTGGCTGATTTATCGCGAGCGCCACAAAACGCACGCGCAGGCCATCGGCTACGCTCGCGCGCAAGAACGCGCAACGGCATTGGAAAATGTCAGGACAAACGGAGCAGCGATGCTGACTACCTACGATTGGCGCAATAAAAACGAGGGCATTGTCCGAATCCCGATAGATCGCGCCAAAGAACTTTACATTCAGGAAGCGCAGGACCCGGCCGCTGAGCGCAAAGAAATGCTCGCTCGCGCCGCCAAAGCTTTTGCGCCTCCGCCCAAACAGCCCGCGAAAGCCAATCCATACGAATAGACGATGAACGCAACCTCAACACATCCTTCCGGCACGCGCACTGAAGTTGGCGCGGGCGCGGAATCATCGTGCCGGCTGCCGTTGCTCGTTTTGTATAAGAGCGCGTTGATTTGGCTTCTCCTGGCGACGGTGTTCGGCCTCATCGCCTCGCTCAAGTTCCATGCGCCCCATCTCCTTGCGGGCGTGCCATACCTCACTTACGGCCGCGTCGTTGCCGTGCAAACGGACTGCGCGTTATACGGATTCGCATTGCAGGCTGGAATCGCTTTTGTCCTTTGGTTGTTTGTGCGGATGGGCCGCACGCCTGTAGCCAGCCCGATCATGATGACCATTGCGGCATCGTTCTATAACTTTGCAGTGACCATCGGTGTCCTTGGCGTGCTATGCGGCGATAGCACTGGTTTTCAGGGATTCGAATTTCCCGCTTACGCTGCGTGGATGCTGTGGATTTCGTTCGTCTTCATGGGCGTTATTGCGGTGCTTACCTATTCCAATCGCGACGAACAGGCGACCTATCCGGCGCAATGGTTCGGATTTACCGCACTGTTCTGGTTCGCCTGGATTTGTGCGACAGCACTGATGCTGCTCCTGGCCCGCCCCGTTCGCGGCGTTGTCCAAAGCTCCGTCAACTGGTGGTATCTCCACAATCTGCACAGTATTGTTCTCGGCTTTATCGGTCTGGCGGCGATTTTCTATTTCATTCCGAAACTGATCGGTCGCGCGCTCTTTAGCCGGCAACTCGCGCTCTTTGCTTTCTGGACTTTGGCGCTCTTCGGTTCGTGGGGCCAAATCCCGAACGGAGCTCCCCTGCCCGCCTGGATTCCTGCCATGAGCACGTTTGGCATTGTCATGACGATCATCCCCGTCATCGCCGTCGTTCTCAATCTTTGGCACACGATTCGCGGCAGCCACGAGCGCCTCGACAGTTCATGGCCGCTGAAATTTACGTACGTTGGACTGATGTTTTGGTTCATTGGCAGCGTGCACTTGATTGTCGGCGCTGTTCCGGCGGTTAGTTCCATGACCGATTTCACCTGGTTCACCGTCGCCCAAAAGAATTTGTGGGTTTACGGCTTCTTCACCCTGACCATGTTCGGCGCGATGTATTATATCGTGCCGCGCGTTTTTGGCATCGACTGGCCCAACCCCAAACTGATTGCCGCGCATTTCTGGCTGACTTTCGGCGGCGTTCTCCTCAGCTACATCGCATTGCTCGTCGGCGGTATTGCGGAAGGTTATTTGCTCGGCGATACCCAAAATAGTTTCGTTGCGGTTTTGAGAACAACCCTCGCCGCCGTCCGGGTCAGCACGCTCGGCGATTTAATGCTGGTCGTTGGTCAGATTGTTGGATTGTTGAATTTGACACTGCTCGTCAGTCGAGTGGCGCGTCGTGAACTGAAACTGAGTTAACACATGAACTTTGGCCCATTCGTATTTATCGGAGTGTTCTGCACGATGGTCATCTCGTGGTGGACCTTCGTGTTTGGCCCGCAAGTTCAGATCGGCGGCATGCAACCCGGCGCGACTGTTCCCGCTGGCGACGTGTATCCCGTCTATCGCACCGGTGCGCAAAAACGCGGCGCTGAAGTCTATCGTGCCAACAATTGCGCCGCGTGTCACACGCAACAGGTCCGTCCAAATAATTTAGGCCCGGACATCGCCCGCGGCTGGGGCATGCGCCAGGTGGCCTCGGATACCCGGGGTCGTTACAGTGTGGGCGAAGATTATCTTTACGACTATCCTGTCATGCTGGGAACGCAACGCGTCGGACCTGATCTCGCAAATGTCGGCACACGGATGGATGAGAAAGTTGTCCTTTATCATCTCTACGATCCGCGCAATAAAGATTTGCCCGGTGGCATCCCCGCGTCCGTCATGCCGCCGTATCCGTTCTTGTTTAAAACACAAAAAATCGGACGTGGCCCTTCGCCGGATGCTTTGCCCGTGAAAGTCGAGGCCGGTTACGAAGTCGTGCCGACCGATGACGGCCAGGCCCTCGCCGCTTACGTGGCCAGCCTGCGCCAAACCGCTTACATTTTTGAAGTGCCGCCGCCGCCATCTGGCAAGCCGATGGGTATGCGGTCGACCAACAGCGCGCCAACGAATACGCCCGCAAAATGAGCCCAAACGATCCACAAACTCAACGACGCGATACTGAACCGACCGCCGGTTACTCGAGCGTGCCGATGTGGCTGATCGTGCTGCTCGGATTGTTTTTCTATTGGGGCTTGATGTATTTGAACGACAACGCCGGTGGCTTCAACGCTCTGGTCTATGCTCCGTTTCAGAATTTTGAACAAGTGGATGCAGTTCAGCCCAAGGATGAAAATCAAATTGCAATGTTGAAGGGCAAAAGAGTTTTCGATTCAACCTGTGCGCTCTGCCATCAGCCGAATGGCCTCGGCGATCCAAGCAAAGCACCGCCTCTGGTCGGTTCCGAATGGGTTCTCGCTCCGAAGCCGGACCGTATCATTCGCGTCGTCCTCGACGGCTTGCAAGGCCCTGTCAGCGTAAAGAACCAGCAATTTAACCTCGCCATGGCTTCATGGAAAACGTCGTTTAAAGACGATGAAATCGCAGGCGTCTTGAGTTACATCCGGCATACCTGGGGCAACAACGCGCCGATGGTGAAACCCGAACAGGTCAAAGAAATCCGCGAAAAGACGAAGGCGCGCACTCAAGCCTGGACCGCGCCTGAATTGCAAGCCGTCGCGGATAAATAATCTCTGGTCGCCGAAGCGTCGGTGGGCAAACCGTCAAATCAACTTTCATTAACCCCTCGTTTCAACGAGGGGTTTTTGTTCAT
>JAICXV010000120.1 GCA_025934545.1 Verrucomicrobiia bacterium | reverse complement strand
CGAGATGGCGCGCACGCACGCGATTACATTTGTCGCGCTTGCCGAGAATAATAATGGGTTGGAGCATAAAACCCTTTTCGAACAGTTTTGCGAACGCGTCGAGTTCATTCCGTTTGTTCATCCGCCATGGCCGAAATTTTCTGGCCGTTTCTTAAATCCGGTTCCAGTGAACATTCAGCATTGGAAATCTGAAGCGCTCGAACGCAAGCTCGACGAAATTTTGGCGCAAACAAAATTTGACGCTATCCACGTTTGTGACCTCGTTATGGCGCATTATTTTGTAAAAGGCGACCGGGCGAAATTGCCTCTCGTTGTCGATCGGAGCCGTGTCGATCTGCAATTCCAACTCGCGGAGCATTCGCGCATGAACTTTTCGCTCAAGACGCGGCTAATGCGCTACGAAGGTTATCTCAAAATGTGGCGATACGAGCGCTTGATGTCGAAACGCGCTCGCCTCGAAATTGTTTGCGGGCCTGATGACGAAACGTTTTTGCGCAAATGGGTCAATCCCGCGATGAACATTCAGGTGCTCGTCAACGGTGTGGACCTCGATTTTTTTTGCACGCCTGAAGACGACGAGCGTCGCGCGGATGATCCGACAATTATTTTCTGTGGCGCGATGGATTATAATCCGAACGTCGACGCATTGCGTTGGTATTTTGGCGAAATGCATGAGCCGCTCCGCCGGCAAATCCCAAACCTCCGCGTGTTGGTCGTCGGTAAAGATCCGATTACTGAAGTTAAAGCCTATGGCTCCAAGCCGAATGTTACGGTTACCGGAAGCGTTCCAGACGTCCGCCCCTATTATAGAGAGGCGTGGATGCAAATCGTCCCGTTGCGAATCGGCGGCGGGACACGTTTGAAGATTGTCGAATCACTCGCCATTCGCACGCCCGTTATTTCGACGTCCATCGGCGCGCAAGGGCTGAATCTGCAACACGAAAAAGACATCCTGCTGGCCGACACGGCTGAATCTTTTGTGCGCGAAACTGCCCGGGCGTTGCAGGACGCGACATTGCGCAAACATCTCGACCTTGCCGGATTGCAAACCGCCCGTGCGCGCTTTTCGTGGAAAATGATCGGCGCGCATTTGGCGCAGGCATATTCGAAAATTCTCTAGTCACATCGGCGCGATTGCCCCAACATTCGGGCGATGGATTTCGGCCGAAAAATTCTCTCCGACGCCAACCTTTCTTCGTGGCGCGAAGGACTGCGCAAAGCGGGAAAGAAACTCGTCGTCACCAATGGCTGTTTTGACATCCTCCACGTTGGTCACATCTCCTATTTGCAACACGCAAAAGAGCAGGGGAGTGCATTGCTGGTTGGAGTCACCGGCGACACGAATGTGCAAACACTCAAAGGTCCCGGCCGGCCTGTGAACAACGAACGCGACCGCGCCTCCGTCCTCGCCGCGCTTGAATCGGTAGATGCCGTCTACGTGTTTTCTGAACTCGATGCGCGCAATTTCCTGCAAAAAGTGCAGCCGGACATTTATGTCAAAGGTGGCGATTACACCATCGACACCATCAATCAGGACGAACGACGCTTGCTCGAAAAGATGGGTGTTCAGATTGTGTTGCTGCCGCTAGTTCCCGGCAAGTCCACCAGCGCGATTCTCGAAAAGATTTCCAGACTGTAGCCGCCGGAACTGCCAATTTGCCCCAAGGCTTCGATTGGGTGGTTTTTCCTCCGCACATGGTAAAATTCGTTTGGTTTCGTCGCCCGAATTGACGATTATAAGTTCCAGTGGAGTTCCGGACAAAGTTTTACAAACCCGTACTGGTCGCTTTGGCGGCGTTGTTGTTTGCGAGCGTTTATCCAATTCAAAACGCTTTGAACACCGACCGCGAACGTCTTGGTTTCACCAAAGTCGCTCCCCTTGAAAATGCGCCTCCCGTGCTTGCTTTCACCACCGTTGCCCTCGGTGGTTTCCGCGGGCTGATTGCGAACGCATTGTGGATTCGCCTGACCGATTTGCAGGACGAAGAAAAATTTTTCGAAATGGTCCAGCTCGCCGACTGGATCACAAAGCTCGAACCGCATTTCACGCAGGTCTGGCTCATGCAGGGCTGGAACATGGCTTATAATATTTCCGTCAAATTCAAAGATCCGGAAGACCGGTGGCGTTGGGTCCAGCGTGGCATCTCGCTCCTCAGGGATGAAGGCCTTAAATACAACCCTGACGACACTCTCATCTACCGCGAAATCTCCTGGTTCTATCAGCATAAGATGGGACAAAACCTCGACGACGCCCATCGTCTCTACAAGCAACGTTGGGCTGAAGAAATGCAACAGGTTCTGGGCGACAAGCCCGATTTCGCTGAACTGGAAAATCCAACCACGGCCGACGCCCGGCAGCGCGCCAAACTCCTTCGCGAAAAATACAAACTTGATCCCGCCATCATGGCCGATATCGACAAAGAATATGGTCCGTTGGAATGGAGATTGCCGGACGCGCACGCCATTTACTGGGCTGAAGTTGGCCGACGCAGAGCCAAGCCAAAAGATCAAGAAACACTTCGCCGTTCAATTTATCAATCGATGCAGCAGGCTTGCATCCGCGGCGGCTTGACCAAAACCAGCCGCGGCGAGTTCATGCTCGGACCCAAGCTCGATCTCGTTCCCAAGGTTAGCGCGGCTTACGAAAAAATGATTGCCGAGGAACCGGCCATTCGCGAAAACATGAAAAACGCGCACAAAAATTTTCTACGCACCGCCGTTTACCTCCTCTACGTGGATGGCCGAGAGAAGCAGGCCTCGTATTGGTTCGATTACATGAAAAAACTTTACCCCAATGCGGTCGAGCCTGGTTTGACGGTTGAGGACTATGCGCTGGCGAGCATCACCGAAGAAATCAACGATACGGAAGTGAACCGCGTTACCATCCTGATCGAAGGTTTGTTGCGCAATAGCTATTTAAAACTGATTGCTGAGCAAGACGACAGCTCTCTTAATTTCGAGCGTCTCGCGAAAAGACTTTGGGATCGCCATCAGGCCAAGACGCCGGGAACTAAGGGGCGTATTACGCTTCCTCCGTTCGCTGAAATGAAGAAAAAGGTTCTCGACGAATTGCTGGAGGTGCCGGAATACGCACCGATCCTGAGGACCCGGTTGAATCTCCCTGCAGCAGCGTCGACGAATGCTGTCTCACCGTCCGCAAAGTGATCTTTCATCGGTCTGTGCCGGACGCCCGATTCGTTTCTGAAATTCGCGCAAAGTTTATCTTGTAGTCCTCGTCCGAAGTTGTCAAAAACACGCCTAACAGCACATACAACCAATAGTGTCAGTCAAGCAGTCCGGTTGATCTTATGCAGTTATGAGAAATCATTGTACAATTATTTACCGAGTCTTGTCATTTTGCGCGCTGTACGGTGGCGCATTTTTCCTCACCCTGTCGGTGCCGGCATTGGCAGCTCCCGGCGATTTGGCCGACGTCTCAAGCTTTAACCGTTTGCTGGATGAGCCACCTGAGAAACTGATGCAATACAGCGTCACCATCGCCAACCGTAATCCCGAACCGATCGAACAATCGGCGGCAGCGGTTTATGTCCTTACCCAGGACGAAATCACCCGGTCCGGCGCAACCAGTATCCCCGAGGCGTTGCGCCTTGTCCCCGGCATGGACGTCGCACGCGTTGATGCGCACACATGGGCGATCAGTTCGCGTGGGTTTAATGATGTTTTCGCCAACAAACTGCTCGTGATGATCGATGGCCGCACCGTTTATACGCCGCTGTTCTCCGGTGTTTTCTGGGACGTGCAGGACACTTTGATGGAGGACGTCGATCATATCGAAGTCGTCCGCGGTCCGGGTGCAACGCAATGGGGTGCCAACGCCGTCAATGGCGTTATCAACGTCGTCACCAAATCAGCGACGAACACTGTTGGTCTGCTTGTTTCCGGCGGCGGTGGGACCGAAGAGCGTGACTTTGGAAGCGTTCGCTACGGTCTCAAACTGACGGACGGCGTGTACATGAAAGCTTACGCAAAATGGTTTGATCGCGATTCCAGTGTCTTTGCCAACGACGCCGATTCTTTCGATGAATGGAGCATGATCCGCGGTGGGTTTCGCATTGACGCCACCAAAGGCAATAACAACGACTTCACTTTGCAGGGCGACGCCTACAGCGGCCAGGAAAACGAGATTTATACAATTCCGACAGCCGCTCCGCCTTTTGCTGGATTTGCGAAATCGATCGATAACGTCGCCGGCGCTAACCTTCTTGGCCGTTGGAACCATGATTTCGGAGGCGATTCCCATTTGACCGTGCAGTCCTATTGGGATCGAACCGTGCGCAACAATCCTGTCTTATCGGAAACGCGCGACACTGGCGACATCGATGCGCAGCACACTTTCAAAATTGGTGATCGAAACGAATTAACCTGGGGCGCCGGTTTTCGGTCCACCCATCGCGACATAACTAGAAACAGTCTGAACGTCACGGTATTGCCGGATGACAAATCCCATGACCTTTATAGCGCTTTCATGCAGGACCAGATTTCCATAACGCACGATTTCAAGGCGATTCTCGGGACCAAATTTGAGCACAATGATTTCACTGGGTTTGAGATCCAACCCAGCGCTCGCGGCGAGTATTCGGTGCGCACTAATCAAACGATATGGGCATCCGTTTCTCGCGCCGTCCGCACTCCGTCAGAAGCCGAGAACGATATTCGACTGAACGTCGCCGGCATCCCGCCCGGGGCAGCCACCATCCACGGCAATCCGAATATGCTGGCCGAGGCTTTGATCGCCTACGAAATCGGTTACCGTGTCACTCCTATTGAACGGCTCAATCTTGACCTCACCGCTTTCTACAACAGCTACACTCGTCTGCGCAGTCAGGACCCGTTCGCTCCGCCGTTCCAAACAATCGCCGGCAACGGTCTGACCGGCGAAAGCTACGGCGGAGAAGCCGCGGTCTCCGTTGAAGCGGTGCCCAACGTCTGGCGTTTACGCGGCGGCTACAGCTTTCTCAGAATGCAGATTCACCGTGATAGCACCGGCGATCAGCGCACCGAGTTAATGTATGAAGGGTCGAGTCCCGAAAATCAGTTTTTTGTTCACTCATCGCTCGATTTGCCGTTGAATCTGAAATTTGACACGACCCTTCGCTACGTCGATCGCTTGCGTGCGGTCGGCATCCCCAGTTATGTCGAAGTCGATGCGCGTCTCGCATGGCAGGCTTCGAAAGATCTGGAGGTGGCAGTTGTCGGCCAGAATCTCATTCATGACCATCACGCTGAGTTCGCGCCCACTTTTATTGGGACCGAACAAGCGGAAGTGGAACGCGGCGTCTTCGGCAAGTTGACGTTCCGCTACTAACCCGAATATAATCAAAGCTATTAGAAAAGAGTCCGTTAATGCCCTATAGATCCGGTATGGGCTGGTGTGTCGTGCCAGGAAGAACCTCACGACTGGTGCGCGTCACATTCCATTTGGTTGTGAGCATTTTGTTTTTATTTGCTTCGTCGCCAACGACTTTTGCACGCGATGGGGCTGTAACTGAGATCCAAATCAAATGCGCGTTTCTGTACAATTTTGCCAAGTTCGTGCAATGGCCTCCAAGTCGTTTTAGTTCGCCGACTTCGCCTCTCGTGGTTGGTGTCATCGGCGACAACCCGTTCGGCGATCTTTTGCAACAGCTTCAAGGCAAGAACATTGGCGGCCATCCCATTCTGATCAAACAATTGGATTTCGACGCTATCGATGAAGCGCGCAGTTGCCATGTGCTCTTCATCAACGCCAAGCACAACAAGGCGGCTTACGTGGTCGAACAAGTGCGCGATGCCAATGTCCTTACTATTACCGACGAAATTGATGCCTTTCCATCCGTCGGCGCCGTCATTAACCTTAGGAAAGCTGAGGACAAGGTCCATTTTGAGATAAATGTGGACGCTGCCCGACGCGCTGAGCTAAAAATAAACTCATCACTTCTGAATCTTGCGAAGATTGTTCGTGATGGAAGAGCTTAAATGCGATTATTTGATTTTGGCAGCCGCTCAATCAGGCAAAAGCAAATCCTGATATTGATGCTGACCAGTTCGATGGCGCTTCTATTGGCGTCCTCGGGATTCGTCGTCTATGAACTCATGTCTGTCAAACAGGACATGAAGCTGCACCTCACTTCGCTCGCCGAACACATCGCCAAGGCCGCTTCTTTTGGTTTTGAAACCGATCAACGCGAGCCGGCCCAACAAGGACTCATGTCCGAAGTGCATGATGAGGCTAATATTGTTCGGGCGTGCGTCTATACGACCAACGATACCGTTCTCGCGGTCTATCCGGAAAAGGCGCGGGCAACGATGCCGAGCCCGAGTATCACGAATTGGGTCGGGTTTGATGTCCATTCCTACAAGATGTTTCGCAAAGTCCGCGTCGCGAATGCAGCCGCCGACATTCCCGTGTATGTTGAGTCCAATCTCAACCCAATTTACGAACGCCTCAGCTTGTCCGGTGGCATCGTTCTGGCGGTATTTTGCTTTTCATTTCTGGCTTCACTCCTACTCGCTTCGCAATTGCAACGGGTCATCTCGCAACCGATTCTCCAACTCCTCGACACCGCCAAGGCCGTCACCGAAAAACAGAACTACGGTGCGCGCGCCAAAAAAACGAGCAACGACGAACTCGGCGTCCTCATTGACGGCTTCAATGCCATGCTCGACCAGATTCAGGAGCGCGATCTTGCGCTGCAAAAAATCCAGAACGAATTGGAACGTCGTGTCGAACAACGCACCGAAGCCCTCAAGCTGGAGGTTGCGGACCGGCGCAAGGCCGAAATGGCACTGCGCGAAAGCGATGAACGTTTCAAGCTGGTCGCCCGCGCAACCAATGACGCTGTCTGGGATTGGAACCTGAAAACCGATGCGCTTTGGTGGAATGAAGGTTTCCAAACGCTCT
>JAICXV010000745.1 GCA_025934545.1 Verrucomicrobiia bacterium | reverse complement strand
GCGAGGACGAGCACGGTGTCGTTGGTGCTCATGTCGCCGTCAACAGTGATGCGGTTGAAGCTGTGGGCGACGGCTTCGTTCACGCATTTTTGCAACGTCTTTGCGTCGACCGCAGCGTCGGTCGTGACGAAGCAAAGCATCGTGGCGTGGAGTGCGGGTCGAGCGCCAGTCGGGCTCATGCCCGGCTGAATCATCCCCGCCCCTTTGCAGATGCCGCCAATGCGGACTTTTTTTCCGCCGAGGGAAAATTCGATGGCGACTTCCTTGGGTTTGGAATCGCTCGTCATGATGGCTTCGGCGGCGTGCGCCGCGTTTTCCGCAGACGAACCCAAAAGCTTTGACGCCGCGATAATTCCGTTTTTGACGTTCGCCATCGGCATCGTGACGCCGATGCGACCAGTGGAACCGACGAAAATTTCGCGCGCGTTCAATCCTAGAGCCTCTGCGGCGATGTCGGTCATTTCGCGCGCGTCACCCAAGCCCTGCTCACCGGTGCAGGCGTTGGCATTGCCGGAATTGACGACGACACCGCGAGCCACGCCGCGCTTGACGCGCTCAACGCAAACTTTAACAGGTGCGGCACAAACTTGATTGGTTGTGAAGGTGCCGGCGACGGAAGCGGGCGCGGCAGAAACGATTAACGCGAGGTCGCGTTTGTTGCCTTTGTTAGAACCTTTGCCGGTGCCGAGCCGTTTAATGTCGCAAAAAACGCCGGCGGCCTTGAACCCTTTCGGCGCGATGATGGAGCCGTTGATTGGAGTAAACTTTATTTTCAAGAACGGCAGAGACGGAAGCAGGTTGAGCGAGCGGTGTCAAGGTTCCCGTAGCCGCCGACGTGAGGAGGCGGATGGAACAACGCACGACAGCCGCCTCGTCACCTCGGCGGCTACGAACACACTACGCCGGCAGGGCGATTCGTTGTGATGATATTTCTGCGGCCATTTCGCGTGCTTCTTCTTCGTCGGGCAAACGGTGGGCGAACGGACTATCCACTGCTTTGCAAATGAAGGTTTGTGCGAAAGGTTCAGCTTCGCGGCGAGCGACCCAGAAGCCTGCGGTGGTGAGCAACGACGCGAGGCAACTCGGAGTAAGCCCCCAGAACCAGTTGCCGTAGCCAGCGTCAGGATTGAAATCTTCGGTGATGCCTTCCTGGCGCAACAACCCGAGACTGCTCAAGTTCCAGAGGGCGCGGTCTTTGGCGTTAAGCATAGGCCAATAGACGGCGGCGTTGAGCAGGCCGGTCATTTCCGGAATTGTCGACGTGCGCAAGATGAGCGTGTCACGGCAAATTCGGCGCAACGCGACAAGTAGATCGAACGGCGCGGGATGGTGATATAAAACGCCAGCGCAAAGAACAACATCGACCGTGCCGATTTGATCAAGGACCGACGGATGGCTGGCGTCGCCTAAAATGAATTCAACGTCCGAACCGAGTTTGGCTTTTTTGTCGAGGAATTCAGGCGTGGGTCCAAAGACGTCCACTCCTTTTACTTCGGTCGCGCCGCACTGTTCGGCATGGAAAGAGTAGTCGCCGTTGACGCCCCACATGCAGCCAATATCGGCGAAAGATTTTCCGTTCACGTGCTGACGGATTAAATCGCGCAGGTGACTGTAATTGCCAACAGGACGCCCGCGGAAATTTTGCCAGCGCCGCCAGATGGCACAACCGCGCGGTGATTTAAGGAACCGAACCTTCCATTTGTATAATGATGTGAGCATGACTTCTCCTTACAGGGTGCGATTGATGGCGTGTGCATTTTCATTGGGCCGCGCCAATTCCCATACGTGCGGCGGGTGCAGAAAACCAACATCGAGGCGTGGTGCTTGGATGG
>JAICXV010000768.1 GCA_025934545.1 Verrucomicrobiia bacterium | reverse complement strand
GCCATCCCCATTGGACACTCAACGGCGTTTCTCCCCAGCCCTCCGCCGTCCGTCCGTCACGCGATTGGATTCGCATACGAACGCGGGTGCACGTAACCGACGAGAGTGTTTCGGGCCCGAACTTGATCGGCATCCGCGTTTGAACCGGCAAAAAATAAACGGCGACGCCGATGCAGCGGATGTCAGAAGATTTGGTCACGGATTTGGAGGCTAGGGCTTTCCATTACGAAGTCAATTCGGAGCACGGTTGCGTTCAAAAACGGTGTCACGTACGTTACCGGTATGAAACGGACCCTATTCGCTGTCGCGGCATTGTTCGCAGGCATGTTTACACAAAGCGCAATCGCGGAGACGACCGCGCTCGACCTGATTAAGGAAGGCAATCGCTATGTCGGCGAACAAGCCAAAGACAAGGTCGTGCAAATCTGGTCGGAAAAATCGATCGCCAATCTGACGCCACAAATCTGGACGGTCGTTTATTATGATCCGACGGCGACGTTTAAATCAGTCCAGGTCCGTTTCGAGGCGGGCAAAATGAAGGATGTAAAACGCCCATTTCGCATTTTGGAAATCGGAACCGGCGAGCATAAGCAATTGGATATGTCCAAGGTCAAAATTGATTCTGACAAAGCGCTGTCCATCGCGAAAAAGCAACCGATTTTAGAAGGCATGGATTTGCGCGGCTCACAGATGTGGTTGACGACTGGCTTTTCGCGCGTCAGCGACCTGTATAACGGGCCGGTTTGGAAAGTGAAGTTTTTCGCGGCCCGCGCCAGCAACAAAAACGCCACCGCCGATATCGGCGATGTCTACATCGCGGCTGACGATGGCAAAGTGCTGAAAGACGACCTCCATATCAACAGCGCTGACTAACACAGTTTACCGCTGAAGAGCCAAGGCAGATGTTAATGGGCGAGCTTCTCTTCAAAGGTCCCCTCGCCGTCGAGCTCCTTCTTGAATTCACCGCCGGAGAGCCATGCTTTGGCGGCTTGATTGTCTTTAAGGTAAGCATCCCAAAATGCGGTTGAGCTTTCTTTGATGTATTTCTGGAAAATATGATCGTGCTCCGCGCGCGAACTGCGTTGCGACAGGCGCCCTGAGAAAACCATGTGGTCGCCGCCGTTGAAGGTCAGCAGATATTCGTCGGCCACTTTTCCGGTCATGCGGTCGTAAGGAATTCGGCGATCGGCCGCTTTAGTGTCGGCGATTGGACTATCGTCGAGCGTGCCGGTCATGTGAAAGCATGGCAGATCAATCGAACCGAAAGCTTCATCCAGATGCGTTTTCTCGGGAACTGGCGCGCTCATTGGAATCAACGCTTTGATTCGCGGGTCCACCAAATGAACACGGTCGTGCTCGTGTCCAACGTCGCGGCTAATGACTTCTCCGCCGACGACTAGGGTTGTCCACGCTCCATACGAGTGGCCGGCCATGCCGATATGTTGCAGGTCCAGTTTGCCTCGAAGCGGGCCCGGCGCTTTGTTCATCCGCTCCAGCTCGGCAATCGCGAAGTAAACATCGATCACGCGATTGCTCGCGTTGACCGGTTTCAAGGCGTCTTGCAGACCTCCCGTCATCGCTGCCCGCAAAACCGCTGTGTCGCTCCCGCGATGCTGCACGTGCACGGACACATAGCCGTGGCTGGCCCACTCGTTCCCAAGATAGACATAACCGTCGCG
>JAICXV010000330.1 GCA_025934545.1 Verrucomicrobiia bacterium | reverse complement strand
GCCAATCGGATGGGCATTTGGTGGCGACGGACGCCGTTGAGCATGTGAGCGAGACAACCGGGGTTGGCACTGGCGACACTTGGGGCCCTCGTTTTTTTTATGTGGCCAAGTTTGCGGTCGAGAAGTTGATTGGCCATTTCCGGCTGGATCAAATTGTAAATTCCGGCGCTGCCGCAGCACCAGTTGCTTTCCGGTAATTCGACAAGTCTTAGATTGGGAATGGATTTCAAAAGCTGGCGCGGTTGGGCGGTTATTTTCTGGCCATGACAAAGATGGCAGGCCTCGTGGTACGTGACGGTTTGCGGTTCGCGCTGCGGCGGCGTTTGGATGCCGATGTGCGCAAGCCACTCGTGAACGTCTTTCAGCTTTTTGTCCCAAGCTTTGGCAGACGCGGCGTAGTGCGGATCATCGGCGAGGAGATTTGAGTAATGTTTGAGGTGCGAACCGCAGCCGGCGGCGTTGGTGATGATGGCGTCGAATTGGTCGGGCGGAAATTGGTCGATATTTTTGCGGGCCAGGGCACGGGCCATTTCGAGTTCGCCATTATGCGCGTGCAAGGAGCCGCAACAGTGTTGTTGAGCGGGCGTGACCACGTCGCATCCGTTGCGCGAGAGCACTTCTACGGTGTCACGGTTGACATCGCTGAACATGAGGTCCTGAGCGCAACCCGTGAGCACGGCGACGCGATATTTGTTTTGGCCTTGAGCGGGCGTGAATGGCGCGATTAGATCGGACGAAAATTGGGGCTGAATGTTCGGCGTCATCGCTTCCAATTCGCGCAGGCGTTTGGGCAGCAGTTTCAGAATACCGCTGTTGCGGACGAGCGATTGCAAACCGATCTGTTGATAAAGACGAATGGCGGCGCCGAGGAGTTGCAGTCGTCCGATATCGTAGAAGAGCCAGCGCAAGGTGAGGGCGCGAATGAAACTGCGTTTTGGACTGTTGAGCACACCGCTTTCTTCGGCTTCGGCGCGGGCGTGCTCGAACAATTCGGCGTAGTTCACTCCGGCAGGACACGCGGTCATGCAAGCGAGACAGCCGAGGCAAAAATACATTTCGTCGGCGAACGCCTTCGTGGCTCCGAGGCGGCCATCAGCGATCGAACGCATCAAAGCGATGCGGCCGCGCGGGCTGTTACGTTCAAGCTTGGTCGCGTCGTACGTAGGACAGGTCGGCAGGCACAGGCCGCAGTGCATGCATTGTTGCACGACGGAGTAGTCGAGTTCGCGGAGGTGCGAGTGTTTAAATTCAACGTTCAAAATCAGCAATGAATTTAACCACGGATGACGCGGATGACACGGATAAAAGATTTCAAATGCAAAAGACGACAGGTGCGGGAAACCTGCGATCCAAGCCGGCGAGCCCGACAAAGTCTCCGCTACGAAGACGACGGGACCTGGAACTCGTCGGCGTGGTAGGAGCTACGGACCATCGGGCCGCTGGCGACGTGGATGAATCCCATCGACTCGGCCTTCGTTTTATACGCGGCGAATTTTTCGGGGGTGACGAACTCGACGACGGGCAAGTGCGCGAGAGTCGGCTGAAGATATTGGCCGAGGGTGAGAATGTCGCAACCGGCGGCGCGCAGATCTCGCATGGCTTGATCGACTTCCGGTTCAGTTTCGCCGAGACCGAGCATGATGCCGCTCTTGGTGTGGATCGTTTCGCCGCGCCATTTCTTTACTTTGCCCAAAACGGTCAACGAGCGGTCGTAAGTGGCGCGATGGCGGACGGATGGGGTCAAGCGGCGGACGGTTTCGAGGTTGTGATTATATATATGCGGGTTGGCGGCGAGGACGGTATGGATCGAATCGTCCTTGTCGAGAAAATCGGGCACGAGCACTTCGATGACGATGCCGGGATTAAGTTCGCGGACTCGTTCGATCGTTTGCCGAAAATGTTCCGCGCCACCATCGGCGAGATCGTCACGCGCAACGGCAGTGATGACAACGTGCTTGAGTTTCATCCGATACGTCGCTTCAGCGACGCGCGCCGGTTCGTCGATTTCAAGCGGCATCGGTTTCGCGGTGCTGACCGCGCAGAATTTACAGGCACGCGTGCAATGGTCCCCCGCGATCATGAAGGTGGCGGTGCCTTTGCTCCAACATTCCCAATGATTGGGGCATTTTGCGCTTTCGCAAACGGTGTGCAGCTTGAGTTCGTCGAGCAACGAGCGCGTGCGCGCGAAACTATCGCTCGTCGGCAGCTTGATACGCAGCCATTCCGGGAGACGCGGACGAGTTGGTTGAGGGGCGGCGGTCATTCAAATTTCTGCCAAAACTTTGCCAGCTGGCCGGTATCGAAGTCAGCTAGAATTTCGCCGTCAACTTCAATGACGGGCGCGAGCGTCTGGCCAGAAAGCTGGAGCATTTCCTGGCGGGCGTCGCGATCGCTGGTGACATCGAGCAATTCGTATTGGACATTACGATTGTCGAGCCATTCCTCGGCTTCCTGGCACCAACCGCACCAGGGTTTTACAAAGAGACGGATTTTACTCGGTTTCATTGCTTCGCAAATTTAACACTGATTTGGCGGATGCAAACTCAGTCATTGTCGGCAACGTGGCTGTAAACGAACGCGGCGTGAACCGGCGCGGGCATAATGGCGTCGCGACCGCGAACGGATTTCCAGATGACTTGATTGAGAAGAATTTCGTCACACGCGTCTTCGCGGGCGAAATTGAATTTGATGTCCGAGCCCCAAGCGCTGGCGACGTTCTTTTCGTTGATGTCAGTTTGTGGCTGGACGATTTCGTAAGGGCGCAGGTCGGGAGTTGCGGTGAATGAGTTATACATTGGACGCGCGGCGGCATCGAATTGGCTCATCGGTTGCATGCCCAGAATCAGTTCCATCGTGCGCAACATGCTGCTGGTGGAATACATCGTCGAATCTGTTTTGCGAAGGCGCGTGTAGGGACTGACGACGTAAGCGGTGGTGCGATGAGCGTCGACGTGATCGGAGCCGTTCGAGGCATCGTCTTCCACGATGAAAATCGCGGTCTGCGCCCAGAGGGACGACTGACTGACGGTTTCGCAAATTTGTCCGACACAGAAATCGTTTTCGGCGACGTACGCGGCGGGAGTCTGGTGACCGCGCGAGGTGCCGTGAGTGTGGTCGCCGGGCAAACGGATGATTTGCAAACGCGGCATTTCACCGGATTTTTCCAGTCGTTTAAATTCGGAAACGAAACGAGCGCAGCGATCACGATCGTGATAGGACATATCAAATCCGCGATAGCCCGGATCAAAATGGCCTTCGAGCGATTTGCATCGCGGGCGGCAAGGCTGGCTCGCCGGCTGGTCATAAGTCACCCATTCACCATAACTACGGTAGCTAACGCCCGAACGTTTTGCGCTGTCCCACAAATACCCACCGGCAGGCGTGGCGATATCGAAATAGCCTTCGGCGGCATACGGGAACTTGCCGTCGCGACTGTGGCCATAATTCATGCGCCACATTTTTTCGACGAAATCAGTGCAATACGCGCCCATGCTCCATTCGTGGCCGTCGGCGCTCACCTCAGCATCGGCATAAAAATTATCGAGCAGCAGAAATTCGCGCGAGATCTTGTGCTGATTCGACGTGATCTGCTCGCCAAAGATGCAAATGCTCGGATCGCCGTTGCCTTCCTTGATGTCACCCAACACCTGGTCGTAGGTGCGGTTTTCTTTGACAATGTAGATGACGTATTTGATCGGGCTCGGGTCACCGACGCGCGCTGGAACTGGATTGTCGACTTGACGCGTTCCAACAACGACGGATTTCGGTTTCAACGGCGAGCAGTGATAAACATCGGCGGTCCATTTGGACATTTGCTCGTCGGCAGTTTTGCCGCGCGGCAAATCAATAATGTCGAGCGTGCCTTGAAACAGGGTCGAGATTTTCAAGCGCTCGTTGGGACGACTTGGTTTGTTTGGCTTCGAAATCACACCTCTAGCGTTGGTGACGAGCAATCGTTTTCCGTCCGGTGTCACACGAACGCAGGTGGGATACCAGCCGACCGGGATAAATCCCAGCGAACGGCTTTTTCCTTTTGTGCTGACGTCGAAAACCGCGACGGCGTTAAGAGTCGCATTGGCAATGAACAAAGTCTTTTCGTCGGGCGAAAGGGCGAGGCTGTTGGGCGTCGTTCCAGGCGGAGCATCGGCAAACAATGAGGCGGAAAGGGTTTCGATGGCGCGTCCCGTTTTGGTATCAAACACGCTAACGGTGTTGAGGTTTGCATTGGCGACGTAAAGCAACGACCCGTCGCGATTGAGAATCATTTCACAGGGATGTTCGCCGGTGGGCCATTGATCGATCACCGTGTCCGTTTT
>JAICXV010000728.1 GCA_025934545.1 Verrucomicrobiia bacterium | reverse complement strand
TCTTCTACAATGCGCCCATGCGCGTATTGATTTTTGGTTGCGGATATGTCGGGTCGCCGCTGGGTGTTGAGTTGATTCGGCTTGGGCATGAAGTATTTGGAGTGACGCGAACAGGCGAACGCTCCGCAGAATTGGAAGCGGCGGGAATCAAACCACTCGTTGCTGACGTCTCGAATCGCGAAAGTTTGAATGCGTTACCGACTGGTTTTGATTGGGTAGTGAATACGACGGCTTCTCGCAAAAGCGGCGGCGTGGACGATTATCGGCGGGTTTATTTTGAGGGGAATCGCAACTTGATTGATTGGTTAAGCGCGGCGATGCCGAAGAAATTTGTTTTTACCAGCAGCACGAGTGTTTACGGGCAGACCGATGGTTCGCAAGTGAAAGAGTCTAGTCCAACACAGCCGTTGGCAGAGACGGCGAAGGTTTTAGTCGAGACGGAAATTGAATTGGAGGCGGCGGCGCGGAATAAGAAATTTCCTGCGGTGATTTTGCGCGTGGCGGGAATTTACGGGCCTGACCGTGGCCATCTTTTTAAACAATATCTCGCGGACCAGTCCGCTGTTACCGGCAAGGCGGATCGGTTAATCAATATGATTCACCGCGATGATGTCGTTGGATCTATTATTGCGGCGTTGAAGAATGGGCGCGCCGGAGAAATTTACAACGCGGTCGATGATGAACCGGTGCCGCAGATTCATTTTATGCGCTGGTTATCGGAGACGCTTGGCTATTACATGCCGGACTTTGTGGACGAGCCGGACACGTCGGAGCGAAAGCGCGCATCAACGCAAAAGAAGGTTTTGAATCGGAAGTTGAAAATGGAAATGGGGTATCAGTTTAAGTATCCGACGTTTCGACAAGGGTACACGGCCGAGATTCAGCGGTTGCAGGATGCGGGGCAGTTGTAAGAGCAGGCGAACGAAAGTTCGACGTCCGCAACTATACTTCAAACACCGTAATTTCCGGGCGGCAGTTGAAACGGATGGACGTGCCGATGTAGCCGATACCGGGATTGACGTAAAGTGGGCCCGCGTCGGTTTGGTATAATCCCATGTCATAGCGTCCGACCCAATATGGAACCATCAGCGGCCCGACAAAGGGAATGCGGACCTGTCCACCGTGTGAATGACCGGCCAGGATCAGATCGTATCTGTGCGGCGGCAGTTTTTCCACAAAGAGCGGGTAATGCATCAGCATGATGTTTTTTGTGCCGCGATGTGGTGAATGAACTTTCTTGGCCCAGTTCAAACAGGTCGCGCCAGTGAAGGCAAGTTCGCGGTCGTGGCTCCGCACTTGTTGGTCGATTAGCCATGCGCCGCCCGATTGGGCGAAACATTTTTTAATCGGATCAAAATCGCATTTGCTCCAGTAATCGTGATTGCCGGGCACTCCATAAATTGGTGATTTAATGTTGCGCATGAAGGCCAGAACTTCGGGCAGGTAATGCGCTTTTTCGATCAAATCGCCGGTGAAACAAACGGCGTCCGGAGCAAAACTGTTGACGGTGTTGACGACGTGTTCCAGATACGGGCAATCACCTTTGTGATGGATGTCGGTGATGTGAACCACGCGGTGGGTTGGGTTGTCGCTCACACTAATGGTTTTCACCTTGAGCCATTGTGGTTCGACGAAGACCGCGTCGGCGCTGAGCACGGCGGGTGAGGCCAAAGCTGAGAGCGACAAAAATGTTCTGCGTGAGATTTTCCCTTTCATGAGCCGGTTTGGAACTCCTTGTTCAGTTCGATGTCGTTAGTATAGTCGTCAGCAGCAATTGATTCAAAATGAAAATCATTACTGACCCGCGTTGCACTGAGTATTCGGCGCGTGGACATCCGGAGCGGCCGCAACGCGTGGCGCGGACGGTAGATAAATTGCGGTCGGAAGCAACGTTGAACATCGAGTGGGCTGAGCCGTTGCCGGTCGATGATTCCGTTTTGTTGCGCGCGCATAC
>JAICXV010000606.1 GCA_025934545.1 Verrucomicrobiia bacterium | reverse complement strand
CCTGGAAGGCGCGGCGCAAGATCAGTTCAAAGCGAACATCGGCGCCAAAGCGATCTACGAAGTTTTGCGTGATCGACCCGCCAAGACGACCTTTCGAGAGCCGCCGGGGAAGCACAGCGATCACACGTTGGATCGATTACAGGCGGGCCTCGAGTGGGTTTTGCAAGGCAAGTGAGCTACGAAGCGGCTGGCTCTTCAGCTTCGTCGGAGGCCGGTTCTTCTTCTTTCTCCTCTTCGGTTTCCTTGGCTTCTTCCATGGATTCGACGGCTTTCATCGAGCCGATAAACAGGCCGGAGAAAAGGCCGCTACTTAGCAACGTCTTCCAGAAAAACATCCACGTCGGTGGATAGCCGGGCAAGCCAGTAGTCAACGCTTGAACCCATCCGAAGAACGTCTTCGAATATTGTGGCAAGGTCAACCACGCGGCGGTGTTGCTGATGACGTAGAAAACTACAGCCCCAAGCAAACTGCCGCACATTAACTTCCAAAATGCGCGCTTCGAACGAAATAATATGCCAAGTCCGATGAAGGCGGCGTATCCGATGTAATTTGGTAAAATTCCGGCGGGAAAACCGGCCCATGGAAACCGATAGTAAAACGCATTCAGCAGTAGATCGGTAACTAAGAGAGTTGCAAGAGGCAACATCCACGCGAGGACGGTGGGAAAATACAGACCGGCACAAAACGCCAGGGCGTAGGCAGCGCTGAAGTTCCACGGCATCACGCCGGGCCATCGGGTGAAGGCAAAAGCGACCATGAACACCAGTGCGCAGATGGTTTGTTTTTTCACGCTGGCAGCATACGCCTGGCGCTTTGGTTTACAAGTGCGCGGACGTTTTGGAAACGTGCGCTACGAGGCGACGATGTTTACCAGCTTTTTCGGGACGATGATGATTTTTTTGACGGCTTTGCCTTCGAGCAACGGCTTGACCTTTTCGGCAGCGAGCGCGGCGGATTCGATTTGTTGTTGGGTCGCGTCGGCAGCCACGACGATGCGGTCGCGGAGTTTGCCGTTGATTTGCACGGGGATTTCCAAGGTGGATTCGACGAGCAAGGCGGCGTTGAATTTTGGCCAGGCTTTGTATGCAATGGAGCCGGATTCACCAGTCAGTTTCGAGTGCAATTCTTCAGCGATGTGTGGCGCGAAGGGGCTGAGCAGGAGTAAAAATTCCTGCATGATCGAACGCGGGCGGACCTGCCAGCCGATCGCTTCGTTCGTGAAAATCATCAGGGCGGAAATCGCGGTGTTGAAGCGGAAGCCATCAAGGTCTTCGGTGACTTTTTTTATGCAGGCATGCAATGTCTTGAGCTGCTCGGGGGTCGGTTGCACGTCCTGAACGGCGCTGCTGATTTGCAATTTGGTCATCAATGACGCGTCGTTAGGCTGAGTAGTTTCGGCTTGTTCGAATTCGGTTTCGCTTTTTTCGTCGATGAACAATCGCCACACGCGACCTAGGAAACGATAGACGCCTTCGACGCCTTTCGTGTTCCATGGCTTCACCATTTCAAGCGGGCCCATGAACATTTCGTAAAGGCGGAACGCATCGGCGCCGTATTCTTTGAGGATGTCATCCGGGTTCACGACGTTGCCGCGCGATTTAGACATTTTTTGGCCGTCTTCGCCGAGGATGAGGCCTTGATTGATGAGTTTGAAAAATGGTTCAGGCGTGGAGACGTAGCCGAGATCGTAGAGGACGGAATGCCAAAAGCGCGAATAGAGCAAGTGTAAGACGGCATGTTCGACGCCGCCGACATAGAGGTCGATGCCAGGGGTCGTCTGAACTTTTTGTTTTATGTCGGTGCCCATCCAGTAATGCTCGTGCGCAGGCGCACAGAAAGTGGCGTCGTTACACGCATCGAGGAAACGCAGGTAATACCAGCAGCTCCCCGCCCATTGAGGCATCGTGTTAGTTTCGCGTTGTGCGCCGTCCGGCAAATTGACCCAATCTTTCGCGCGGGCGAGAGGCGGCTCGCCAGTGGCGGTCGGTTTGAAATCGGTCAGGTCGGGCGGCAACAGCGGCAGCGAAGATTCGGGCAAGGCTTCGTGATAAAGTTTACCCTGGGCGTCGCGCTTCCAAAGGATTGGGAACGGCTCGCCCCAATAACGTTGCCGGCTGAAGAGCCAGTCGCGCAATTTGTAATTGATCGTTTTGCGACCGAGACCTTTTTCTTCGAGCCAGGCGGAGACTTTTCTTTTGGCTTCTGGAGTCGGAAGGCCGTTCAGGAAATCGGAATTGACGCTGATGCCGTCGCCAACGAAACCGATGGATTGTTCGAGCTGAATTTCCGTGGACCGTTCAGGCGCGCCGACATTTGTAGTCGTCGATTCGTTGGACGGCGCCTGGACGACAACGCGAATGGGCAGATGGAATTTATGCGCGAATTCCAAGTCTCGTTCATCGTGCGCGGGCACGGCCATGATTGCGCCGGTGCCATAGCTGATGAGGACGTAGTCGGCGATCCAGATTGGAATGCGCTCGTTATTGACCGGATTGGTGGCGTAAGCACCGGTGAAAACGCCGGTTTTTTCTTTGGAAAGTTCAGTGCGTTCGAGGTCGCTCTTTTTCGCGACTTCGGTTTTGTATTTGGCAACAGCATCGCGCTGTTCTGAGGTGGTGATTTTGTCGACAAGTTTGTGCTCCGGCGACAAGACCATGTAGGTGGCGCCGAACAGGGTGTCCGGACGAGTGGTGAAGACGGT
>JAICXV010000361.1 GCA_025934545.1 Verrucomicrobiia bacterium | reverse complement strand
CGGTCGGATTGCGCAATGCGGGCAGCGCCTTCAAAACATTCTCCAAATCTTTTTTACGCAAATTCATTTTAATGCCCACTTTGCTTTCCGCTTCGAGCGCGCCGCGCAACAACATCGCCATCGTCTCGATCCTCTTGCGCTTCCATTCGTCTTTCCACGACGCGTGATTAACAATCAATCGCGGCGTCGACGTAAGCAACGTATCGACAATGCGCAACTTATTCGCGCGCAGCGACGAACCGGTCTCGGTCACTTCAACGATCGCATCAACCAACTCATGCGCTTTGACTTCAGTTGCGCCCCAGGAAAATTCCACTTCAGCTTTAACGCCGTGCTGCTTCAAATATTTGTTGGTTAGATTCACGACTTCCGTCGCGAGCCGCTTTCCTTGCAGGTCTTTCGCCGTTTTAATCGGAGACTCTTCCGGCACCGCCAGAACCCATCGCGTCGGCTGACTGCTCACTTTGCTGAATTCGAATTCACCAACCTCGTGGACGTCCGATCCATTCTCCTGAATCCAATCGTAACCGGTGATGCCGCAATCCAAATACCCCAACTCGACATAACGGCTGATTTCTTGCGCGCGAATCATCCGGATGCTCAGGGAATCGTCGTCGACGGTCGGCACGTAGGAACGGCTGCTGACAGAAATTTTATAACCCGCTTTAGCCATCCGCGACAGGACCGCGTCCTGCAAACTGCCCTTGGGCAATCCCAATTTTAACACCTGCTTCTCACTCTTCATATTTACGGACATCCTGCTTCACGCGCGCCCGCGCATACTTCTTGTCGGACTCTTTGACTCGCGTGGCCGGGTTGATTCTCCACTGACGGCGCGGCAAAGCCAATTTTTTCTTTTTCGGCTTCATACGGTGAAACCACAGATGAACACAGATAAACACAGATAGGAGGGGAAGACGAACAGAATTGTAGCCGCCGACGTGAGGAGGCGGAGGAAGCCGAATTGACTCAAATCCGCCTCGTCACCTCGGCGGCTACGGCGACTTTGGTCAAGATTGCTTCCAAATCGTCTGACGGCCGCGAACCTGGACTTCGCCCCGCGCCAGCGCCGCGACGGCCTTTGAATACAATCGATGCTCCGTTTCCTGAATACGTTTATGTAACATTTCGGCTGTATCGCCCTGCAAGATGGCAACCGTTTCCTGCGCAATGATCGGACCAGTATCAATTCCTTGATCCACGAAATGCACCGTCACACCAGTGTGTTTCACACCGTAGTCGAGCGCCTGCTTCCAAGCGTCCAAGCCAGGAAACGAAGGCAACAACGAAGGATGAATATTGATAACGCGATCTTTGAAAACCCGCAGAAACTCCCCCTTGAGAATTCGCATAAACCCTGCGAGTACGACTAAATCGACCTTCGCTTCCTGCAGTGTCTTGATGAAGGCAACTTCGGCAGCGTCATCGAGCTTCGTTCGAAATTTACCCGGATCGATAAACTTCGCATTCAACCCGCGAGCGCGAGCCTTCTGCAAAATCCCGGCCTCAGCCACATCGCTGAGCACAACAGCAACCTGCGCCGGAATTTTTCCCGACGCGCACCCATCCGCAATCGCATCCGCATTCGACCCTTTTCCAGATCCAAGAATTCCCAATCGAAATGTTTGCTGGCTCGACACCCGCTCTTCTTCCCTCAGAACGAACAAATGCGCAAGCCCGTTTGTGGTCTGACGCTAGAAGATTGTTTAGCGTGTTGGAAGTTTACGATTTCTCTTACCGAATTTTACCGTAAAATTTGATTCCAACGGGGTAGGTCTATCAACAAAAAACAAGCTGTTCCCAGCCGTTATTTGGTGTTATAAAGCCCCATAAGGATGAAATCCCGTTCAAGGCTCGCGTGTATTAGCGGCAGGCTTTCGTGCATTATTGTTGTCGTAAGTTGTTCGATAGTTGTTCGAACTAATGCGGCGACGTTTCATGGCTTGGGCATGCTGCCCGGGGGGAATGACAGTTTTACTACTGCGCTTTCTAGCGATGGCAAAGTCGCCGTTGGCAATGCGGCGATGCCAATTCGGGATACGTTCACGTATACAAGCTTTCGTTGGACGGAAGCGTCAGGGATGCAGTCGCTTGGTTACAGTGGTTTCGGGCCGAACAAAGAGGATGAGGCGAACGGAGTTTCGGCGGACGGTTCGTTTATTGCCGGCATGCTCGATACAGGGGACACATATCTCTGGAGCCAGTCCTCGGGGCTTCAACCCTTGCCAACTCCCAGCGTAAACGGGTCTAGCTGGATAGTTGCTTGGGGGCTGCCCGTCGGGATTTCGTCGAACGGTCAAACAATCGTTAGCACGTCCATTTACCCTAGTTTCCCACCGGGCAGTGCGATTTGTTGGATCGGCACGAACAACTATCCGATTCCAGTAATCGATGGGCAGCCTTATGACAATAGTGCAGTAGCAGTTTCGGATGATGGATTGGTCGTTACCGGATTAACCGCCACAAACGGTGGAGGTTGTGCTTATCGCTGGACTGCTGCTTCGGGGGTTGAGTTGTTAACGGACCTCAGTGGCAGCTACACATATAGTGAAGCGGACGCTATGTCGCGGGATGGAAGCATTATTGTTGGATTTGCGTATGGCTTCCTTGGTAATTCTGCTGAGCAATGGTTTCGCTGGACTGCCGAGACGGGGGCGGTCGGTATCGGCAACCCACACGACGGCGACAGGGACCGCCCATATGGTGTCTCCAACGACGGAAATACCATCGTCGGAGGAACCGGAGGAAATTCGGACTTTGTCAACGCCGATACCAACGATGCTTTAATCTGGCGACCGCGATGGGGTGTGCGGCTCTTGCAGGATGTGCTCACGAACGATTATCAGCTTGACCTGACCGGCTGGCATTTGACGAGCGCGCGGGCGGTCTCGACAAATGGCACTGTGATTGTCGGCAACGGTTTCAACCCTTCTGGCCAGAGGGAAGCCTGGATTGCAACGATTGATCTAACTGCAACGGTGCCGTTGCCGCAACTGACCATCCGAATAGATAGTGCCAATTGCGTGCTCATATGGCCAACGAATGCGGCTGGATTTGTCCTTGAACAAGCAACAGACGGCACGTTGACCAATTGGACGAGTGTTCCTGTTTCACCTGCAGTTGTGGGAACGCGATTTGTCGCGACAAATGCTATCGCAACTAACAATGGATATTTCCGCTTGCGCAATTGATTAAGGCGCGAGTGGCTGTGCATTGTGCCACCTCTACCGCAGAGGTGTTTGCTGTCCTGCTTCGGTTTATCGCGTCCCCATACCAACACTTTGCACCGTCTGGAACAACTTGCCTTCCGTCTTGATGCTCGGCGCGATGATGATTTCGGTTTCTTGAAATTGACGGATCGATGCCGCGCCAACATTGCCCATGCAAGTCGTGATTGCGCCGACCAAATTTTGCGACCCATCGTCCGTTGTCGCCGGGCCAAATAAAATTTGTTTCAACGAACCGCTCAAGCCGACCTTGATGCGCGTGCCGCGCGGCAAATTCGCGTGCGGCGTCGCCATCCCCCAGTGATTGCCTTTGCCCGGCGCTTCTTTTGCTCGCGCGAAAGCGCTCCCAACCATTACGGCGTCAGAACCGCAGGCCAACGCTTTGCAAACATCCCCACCTTTGCTCATGCCACCGTCGGTGATGATCGGGACATATTTGCCGGTTTGTTTAAAATAATAATCGCGTGCCGCCGCGCAATCGACCGTCGCCGTCACTTGCGGCACACCGAGACCCAAAACGCCTCGACTCGTGCACGCCGCACCGGGCCCAACACCAATCAACACACCGGCCACACCGCACTGCATTAACTGCAATGTGACGCTGTAAGTAACCGCGTTCCCGATGATGATCGGAATATTCATCGTCTTACAAAACGCTGCCAGCTCGAGCGATTTGTATTCCGTCGAAATGTGTTTCACCGTCGAAACGGTGGACTGCACCACGAAAATATCCGCCCCGGCTTCCTGCGCAATGCAGCCGAAGCGCTCGGCCTTTTGCGGAATAGAACTCACCGCCGCGAGCACGCCGGCCTTCTTCAATTCCTGCACGCGCTTGGCAATCAACTCCTCTTTGATCGGCTCCAGATAAAGTTT
>JAICXV010000535.1 GCA_025934545.1 Verrucomicrobiia bacterium | reverse complement strand
TCGTGCGTGACCTCGAGCGCCTTCTTCACCTGCGACGCGGCGTAAGCAAAAACATCGGCGTTACAACTGGTCGCCGCCCCATGTGCATAACGCGGGTGGACGAACAAGCAGGCGGTTCCCCAGAGCAATTTGATGCCGGTGCGCTGCTGTTCTTCTTTTAAAACTTTGGCGACGGCATCGAGGTTCTTGTTTGAGTCAGCGAGCGTCGGTCCGTCCGGCGCAACGTCGCGATCGTGAAATGCGTAAAATGGCGCGCCGAGTTTCTCGATGAACTCAAACGCGACGCGCGCACGTTTCTGCGCATTGTCAATCGAGTCCGAATAATCGTCCCATGGCCGAAACATGGTCGGGCCGCCGAACATATCGGCGCCGCGTCCGCGAAAGGTATGCCAATAGACGACCGAGAAGCGCAGATGATCGCGCATCGTTTTGCCTTCGACCTTTTCGTCGGCATTATAATGTTTAAACGCGAGCGGGTTTTTGGACTTCGGTCCTTCGTATTGGATTTTGGAAATTTTCGGGAACGCCTCTGACATAATTTGATGCGAGTTTGGGCGTGAACGGCAATTTGCGGCAAGAGAATTTATTTGGACTGCGCTGCCAGAATACAGCAGCGACATCGATTTGAGATTCGCAGGTTTGATTGCCCTAAAACCTGCCAACGGCATTTTCTGGTCGCTCACTTTGCTCGCTGTCATCGAAAATGCGAAAAATTACACAAGTCGCTATGTTTCAGGTTTTTGCGGTTTTGTTGGAGGTGCCATGTTACCCATTCCATTCCGCCCGAACCGCTTGCAAACCTGACTTGGCACAAAACTGGCTCATTCTCATTTATGATCGCACGAGAAGTTCGTTCTAAAACCAAGCGTTGCAGCAGCCGTCGTTCACTTTCAGGCCGTACTACCGGATTTCGCCATCATTCGACGGCGTCCGCGCACAACATTTTGCCCGATTCATATCAATCGTGGCTGAGTGACGGTGCCTCCAAAGAAATCGGAAATTTTTATCGCGCCTAAAGAACGCGAACATCCGTACCCGCAAGCCAAAGGAGAGTGGGGTGCGGCAGTTCGCGTTCCAGCCCGATCACAACGAGCGCGCCGTTCACGTCTCACAGCGAACAACACTCTGAACTCGTGGCGGATTTAACCCCCGCACGCTGAAGCGACGTGAACGCCGCGCTCATCAAAGCGCCGAAGGATAAGTTTCCGGCAATTCCCCTTCATCCCATTGCGAGGTCCGCTCCAAAGGTTCGACCGCTCGCGTTTCGTCGAAATGAATTACCGCGTCGAATTGCTCGGCAATGTTCGTCGAAAAATAATGACTCCACCGCTCCGTGTCCGGCCGGTAAATGACGCCGATGGCGCGTTCCAATAATTCCGGGGCGAGCGCGCGATACAACGCGCGATTGTCGCGAATGGTCAGCAAAAAATTCGGCACGCCAACTTCGTGCAACATTTCTTCGTAACTGTCCGGCAGGGGAGCCCGCACGCGTTTGCGTTCCGCCGGGTCACCCCAATCGGACGCAGCCGTCACCGACCCCGTTGCCGTTGTGAAACCAACCAGCACTGTCTTGCCGCCATGTTTTTCGCGTAGCAGTTGTCCGACATTTAATTCGCCGCGGCTCGTCATCTGGGTGGCGCGCGCGTCGCCGAGATGCGAGTTATGCGCCCACACCACGGCTTTCGGCACTTCGTTTTGTCCGCGCAGATGGTTCATCAAACGTTCAAGCGTATCCACCATGTGACGGTCCCGCAGGTTCCAGGTGTTCGGCCGACCGCGATACATCGCCCGATAATATTTCTCGGCACTTTTAGCAACCAACGCATTTTGCTCGGCGAAAAATAATTCATCGGCGCCATTGCGTCCGTCACGGCTCAAAAAATCGGCCGCGCGTTTTTGTAGTTCGATCAGTTGTTCGACAACGACGTCTTCGCACGACAAGGACTGATGCTGGCTCGCGGTTAAACCGTAGGATTGCGCGTCATCGCCGAAATGTTCGAAACAGGAGTAACGCTCGCGCGCTTCTTCGGCCGCTTTGGGATCGATCTTCTGCAAATAGCGGATGACTGCGTCCATCGACGCGTGAAGGCTATAGAGGTCGAGTCCGTATAAACCGACCTTGCTCCAGGCGGGATGATTTCGCGTCGTCGCATTATGCGCGCGCAGCCAGCCGACAAATCCGACCATATCGGCATTACGCCACATCCATGTTGGAAACCGCTTGAAATCGCTCAATGCCGCATTGGCGGTGTCATCCTCATTGTCACCACGAATATATCGGTTGGCCCGCAAAGCATCCGGCCAATCCGCCTCGAGGGCGATGACGTTAAATTGCTTTTCTGTAATGAGGCGTTTGGTGATTTCCGCTCGCGCATCATAGAATTCGTGCGTCCCGTGCGTCGCTTCGCCGAGCAAAACAAATTGCGCATCGCCGATCATTTCGAGCAGCGGGTCGTAATCACTGGAAGCGCCAGTGATGGGTGAAGCAAAACTTCGAACCGTCGCGGCAGTGTCCCTGGCCGAAAGTAGCGCCATAAATCCTCCTACCCCAAAGTACGGAGATTTAGCGCGCGCGCAACGGCGGGATTATGGCGTGACTGATTTTTCCGAAATTACTTTCTTGCTGATCAGCTTCTGCAATTTCGGGCGGATGATAAACTGGCAATAACCCTGCCCGCTGTTGAGGTTGTAATAATTCTGGTGATAATCCTCCGCCGCATAAAATTTCTTCAGCGGTACAATCTGCGTCACAATCGGGTCTTTGAAATTCTTCTGCGCGTCCGCCTTGGATTTTTCCGCTGCCTTTTTCTGTTCGTCGTTCGAGTAAAGAATGATGGAGCGATATTGGGTGCCGACGTCGTGCCCCTGGCGGTTCAAGGTCGTCGGATCATGCGCTTCCCAGAACACTTCGAGCAACTTATCAAAAGAGATTTGCGCCGGATCGAATTTTATTTGGATGACTTCCGCATGTCCCGTCTCGCCCGTGCAAACTTCTTTATACGTTGGATTTTCCTTCGTGCCGCCGGCAAAACCGCTCACCACGGATTTGACGCCGGGGATTCGTTGAAACACCGCTTCGCCGCACCAGAAGCAGC
>JAICXV010000543.1 GCA_025934545.1 Verrucomicrobiia bacterium | reverse complement strand
GGTTTCGAGCAAAGGTGCAGTCACGGGATTTGTTCTGTTGGGTGCGGCACGATTTCCTATTAATGCGCAGGTCATGTTTTTCGGCCCGAGCGATGATCCGGCGGCAGGCGATGTGAACTTTTTCCTGGTTCGCAATAATCCGAATCGGCTTGGAGCGATCCGTTTTCCGTCGAATCCCGCGGGCGGTTTATTGCCGCAACCGACGGGCACTATTTATCTGATGAATACAAATACGAGTTCGTTCGATGCGTTGGAGCTTTCTCTTTCGTTGTCCAAACACAACTCGAATAACGCGCCGGCGGGAGTTTACAACTTAGTCGTCCCCGTGGGGGCCGGGTCTGCCACTGATGGTCCGTTCGGCGATGGTTATGGGACTGCGACGGTCACTCGCCAGGGCCAGGTAAATCTGGTGCTGAATCTTCCCGATGTCGGGACGCGCGCGACCTCGTTTTCGACGGCTCTCGACGCCAATGGAACGGTGGCGTTTTATCTGCCGCTCTATGGCGGCCATGGCTTGACGATGGGCTATCTGACCATGACGAATGAACCAAGCGACGATGTCCGGGGCGAAAATATTTTTTGGATTAAAGATCCAAATCCGCGGAACCGTTTTTATCCGCAGGGTTTTGTGGAAACTTTCGAAGTGAGCGGCAGCCATTACGTCGCGCCTCGTGTGGGCACGAATATTTTTGGTTGGACGAACGGCTCGATAACGTTCGTGCTCGCGACTGATTCCGGCGATCAAAGTTACGCCGCGCCAATTGTTTTCAATCCGAAACTGAATACGCTGACGCTCACGCAAAGCGATGTTGTCACAAGCCTCAACGCCCGGCTGAGCGCTGCGACGGGGCTGGTGACCGGCACAGCTTCGATTTTGCATGGGACGCCCTTTGGATTTACGGCCCGGCTGACACCCAAGGCGCTGACCGCGGACGGGTTCTTCATTTCTACTAACAAGACTGCATCGGTTGTAATTACAAGGACGCCTTGACGACGGAATGGGGTTGGTCGCGAAGGGGTGAAACCGTTAAAACGGTTTGCTTCGTGACGGTGGATTCATCGCCCCCTCGTTAAAACGAGGGGTTAATGAGAATCGAGTTAACCCGGGCGACTGCCCTGCGATTCTCATATTAGCCGAACGTTATTCTACGTATTAACCGGAGTCCCCTGCCCTGCGATTGTCGTTTTATGCGGCGCGGGTTTGGGTTAGAACCATTGCAACAGCCATGAGTAATTCGAGCGCAGTCGCGCAAAAACCCGGAACCGTTCCGACGAGTATCGGCCAGAAAAGCGGGCGCGTTGTGTCACTGGATGTTTTTCGCGGGCTGGTGATCGTGGTGATGACGTTTGTGAATTATTTGTCGCCGGTGAAAAATATTCCGGCGTGGGCAAAGCATTGGCCGGAAAATCTCGAAGGATTCACTTTTGTGGATGTCGTGTTCCCGGCGTTTTTATTCATCGTCGGCGTCGCTATTCCATTTGCTTTGCAACGGCGGCTGGACCGCGGTGATTCGGTGGCGGCGTTGGTCGGGAAAATTATTCTACGTTCGGCGGCGTTGGTGTTTCTCGGGGTATTGACGGTCAATGCGCATGATTACGCGCCCCAGGCGGCGTTGCCGAAAGCGTTCTGGATTTTTTTGGCGATGGTTTGTGCGGTGGCGATTTGGGTGAGCGCACCGCCGGACGCTTCGCCGACCCGGCGCAAAGCGCATTTGTTGGCGCGCGTGGTTGCGATCGTCGGGATGGTAATTCTGTTGGTGTTGTTCCGCGGATTGGACAAGGACAAGAACGTCGTTTGGTTGCAGCATGAATGGTGGGGAATGCTGGGGATGATCGGTTATGCGTATCTGGTGGCGAGTCTGGTTTGGTTGTGGTTGCGAAATAATTCGGTGGCGATCATGGGTGTAGTCGGTCTTTTGATCACGTGGTTTATGGGCGACAAACATGGCGTGCTCAGTTGGATTGGTTTGCCGGTGCGAGATTTGTGGAATGTTGGGTTTGTTTTTGGGACGAACGCGGCAACGGTTTTGATGGGTGTGCTGGCAGGAAATTTTTTGAAGGAGCAATCGCTGACAACACGCGATCGAGCGCGCTGGATGTTGTGGCTTGGGGTTGGTTTGTACGCGGCGGGAACGTTGATCCGGCCCTTGCACGGCATTAATAAATCGGCGCACACGGACGCGTATGCGCTAGTAACGGGTGGGATTTCGTGCGTGTTGTTTGCGGTCGTTTATTGGGTGATGGATGTGAAAGGTTGGGTCAAGAGCGCTCCTCTGCTCGCGGCTTTTGGGCAGAATGCATTGCTGGCTTATTTGCTACCAGACGTAGTCAGAAATGCGTTTGGAATTTTTGGAGTGAGTCTTTATTGGGCGAACACGGGTGTCTCGGGAGCGTGGTGCGCGGCGGGTTTGACGGTGTTTTTGTTGGCGCTGCTTTGGGTGCTGACGAGATGGAAAATTGTGATGCGGTTGTAGAGCTCGAATCGGAAAGAGCGACTTTCCGAATTTTAAACGCTGGAGCGATTTTAAGTTGAAGCGGACTGAAGTCCGCCGTCCGAAGTTGTGGCGTCAGGATTGACAGCCGCATAGGGGTTCCCCTGTTGACGCTGTACGGTTGACGCGTCAGACTCGCCACGTTCCCAAAACTTAGAACGCGGATGCCGTGTCGCGCCCAACCGACCTGCCTGCGCATAACCAGCAGTAAACCGAAGTCCTCATGAAAAGAGTATCCGTTATGAAGTTCCTTACCTCCCTCACTGCTGCAGCCCTCGCGGCAGCCGTTAGTTTCAGTCCGACCGAAACGCTTGCGCAACGCGCGTTCGGTGTCGATGTGTCGAATAATAATGGTTCGGTTAATTGGGGTAGTATTCGTGGCGCGGGCACGGTCTTCGCATGGGCGAAGGCGACGGAAAGCACGACGTTCACCGATTCATTTTTTGCGGGGAACGAAAATAACGGCAAGGGCGCTGGTGTGTTCATGGGCGCATATCATTTTGCTCATCCGAATTTGCATTCGGCGGGAACGGAAGCGGCATATTTCTGGGGCGTGGCCAATCCGTATATCAAAGC
>JAICXV010000578.1 GCA_025934545.1 Verrucomicrobiia bacterium | reverse complement strand
TCGATGCGGCGGAAACGCTGGCAAAGTTTATGGTTGGCGACTGTCCGGAACCTTCGAAGTTCGAGACTGTTATTCGCCCAGTCATTGAGCGGGTAACCCAAGGCCGGCGGGGCGTTCGTGCCTTCGGCGAAATGGTGGCGCTTTTGTGGAAAGACGGAAAACGGGAGGCCGCCATCCGGCTGGAAGAACTTTGGAACGATCTTGGCCAAAAACTGAAGTTTTCGCTTTTCTGTGCGTATCCGATGGCTGGGTTCGATGAATCTGACCACGGAGCCGACTTTGCGACGATCTGCCACTGCCATTCAGCGGTTGAGCCGCTGCAATCCTTGGCGACGGCAAAAAGTGAGGCAGACAAGATGAAGGCGATTGCCGGGCTTCAGCAAAGGGCGTTGGCACTGGCGAACGAAGTCGCGCGTCGCGAGCGGGCGGAACGAGCGTTGCGTCAGCGCGAAGCGGAGTTGACGGAATTTGTTGAGAACGCCTCGGTAGGGCTGCATTGGGTCGGCGCCGATGGAATCGTGCAATGGGCGAACAGAGCGGATTTTGAGCCGCTGGGGTACACCGCTGAGGAGTACATCGGCCATCATATCGGAGAATTTCACGCGGACAAACCCGTGATCGAAGACATCCTCGCGCGGCTGACGCGAGGCGAACGGTTGCGAGATTATGAAGCGCGGTTGAAGTGCAAGGATGGATCGATCAGAACGGTGTTGGTTGATTCTTGCGTGCTTTGGCAGGATGGGAAATTTGTCCACACACAATGTTTTACGCGCGACGTCACCGAACAGAAAAAGGCGGAAGAAAAACTGCGTGAGAGCGAAGCGAATCTGCAGGCGGAACTGGCGGGTTTGAAACTGCTCCAGGGGTTGAGCACGGAAATTGTGTTCGAGCGGGACACTTCCGCGCTCTACGAGAAACTGCTGGAGGCAGCGAAAACGATCATGCGCTCGGACTTTTCCACGATGCAGATGTATTGTCCGGAACGGGGCGCAGGCGAGCTGGCCTTGCTGGCTTACCTGGGACTGACACCTGAGCAGGCAAAGGGTTGGGAATGGGTGACCCGCACGACACAGAGCAGTTGCGGAGAGGTTCTTCGGAAAAACATTCGAGTGATCGTGCCGGATATTGAAAAATGTGCGTTTATCGGCGCTGAAGGTTTAGCGGCCTTGCGAGGCGCGGGAATCCGGTCGATGCACAGCACACCGTTGTTTTCCCGAACCGGCACCCTGGTTGGTATGATTTCGACGCACTGGCGTGTACCTCACCAACCGTCGGAACGGGACCTGCGACTTTTTGATATTTTGGCGCGGCAGGCTGCTGATGCGATCGAGCAGAGACGGGCGGAAACGATTTTGCGGGAAAACAAGGAGCAAATCGCAGCCGATGCCGACGCGCTTTCGCGTTTGAACAATCTTGGTTCGCAGTTATGGCAAACCTCGAATCTGAAGAATGGCTTCGAGGAGATGCTCGACGCAACCATCGAATTGCTCGGCGCTGATATGGGCAATGTGCAATTGCTCGAAGGCGACACTTTGCTGATTGCAGCTCAACGTGGATTCAAACAGGATTTTTTGGACTTCTTCCAAGAAGTTTCGGCGGCGGATGATTCGGCTTGCGGTCGCGCTTTGCGATCAGGTCAACGCATCATTATCACCGATGTGGAAGCGGACGAGGCTTATGAACCGTTGCGCGCTATGGCGCGATCCGCGGGTTATCGCGGCGTGCAGTCGACACCGTTCATCGGCCGTGACGGGAAGCCGCGAGGAATAATTTCAACACATTGGCGAACACCGCATCAACCGGACGAACAGCAACTGCGCCGACTTGATCTTTACGTGCGCCAGGCAACAGATTTCGTCGAGCGTCTAGAGGTAGAGCAAGCTGCTGCGCGCCTGGCGTCGATCGTGGAGTATTCGGATGATGCGATTTTCAGCACTGACATGGCGGGCATCATAAAAAGTTGGAACGGCGGCGCGGAAAAACTTTACGGGTATTTGGCGGAAGAAATCGTTGGCCAGTCGTTGACGGTCCTAGTCCCGGCAGGGCGTGCGGTAGAGGAGCCGGCGATTGTTCAGCGCATCCGCAAAGGAGAAAGCGTGGAAAACTATGAGACTGAGCGGCGGCGCAAAAATGGAAGCTTGATTGACGTTTCGTTAACGGTCTCGCCGGTGAAGGATTCTGCCGGGAACGTAGTGGGTATCTCGAAGGTTGCGCGAGATATCACGGCGAGAAAGCGGGCCGAGGAAGCGCGCAGACGCGTCGAGACAGCATTGCGCGAGACGAACGAGCGGCTCAACAAGGTGCTGGAGGTCGAAACGGTGGGAGTAATGTTTTGGGATTTGACGGCAGGTTGTTTGGTGGATGCCAACGACACATTCCTCAAAATGATGGGATACAGTCGGGCCGATGTGGAGTCGCGGTCCTTGACGTGGGAGAAATTGACACCGCCGGAGTACCACGATATGACCCGAGCGGAAATCTCGAAATTTGTCTCGACCGGCAGAGTGGGGCCTTACGAGAAAGAATACTATCGCAAGGACGGCACGCGGCAATGGCTGCTCTTTGCCGGGAGTTCGCTCGGCAACAATCAATGCGTAGAGTTTTGCATCGACATTTCAGAGCGCAAAAAGTTGCAAGCACAACTCGCCGATCGCGCGGTGCAGTTGGAGCAACTTGTAACCGAACGGACGGCTTCGTTGCGCGACGCCGTTGAGCAGATGGAGGAATTTTCCTATAGCGTGTCGCACGATTTGCGCGGGCCGTTGCGAGCGATGGACTCTTACGCGACGGTATTGTTGGAGGAGTACGGCGGCCAACTGGACAGCACAGCTCTCGGTTATATCAGCAAAATTCAACGAAGCAGCGAG
>JAICXV010000326.1 GCA_025934545.1 Verrucomicrobiia bacterium | reverse complement strand
GTGCGTGTCTGGCGCGACTCGAAAAAGTCGGCTACACGCACTTCAATTTTGCGGTTCGCGAGAATCCTCGATTCGTGGCGCCCCGGTGGTTGGGCGTCAATGAAGTGGTCGACGAAATCGCCAAACTCCAGGACAGCCGTGTTTGGGGTGACATTTATGCGTACGACGGCGACGCGAAACCTTTCCATGCGCCATTTTTATGCGGCAACGACACTCTCCGCATTCTCGAGACGGCAGGAGTTTATCAGACGTCGTCGCCGCTACGTCTGAATTTGGGCTGCGGCGAAAATTATTTTCGCGAATACGTGAACATTGATTTCCCAGTGGAGAATCCCAAGGTCACGCATATTTATGCCGACGCGTTGGCCAGTATCGCTGAGTTGGATTTCCCGGAGAATAGCGTCGACGAGATTCGTCTCCATCATTTCTTCCAACACTTAAATCGCGTGACCGCGCTGGCAATGTTGATTCGGTGGCACAAATGGCTGAAACCGGGAGGTTTGTTGGACATCGAAACACCGGATTTTTTCGGCAGCGCCAAAGCGGTTTTATTGCCGCGATTCCTGTCGTGGCGATCGTCGTGGAAAGTAAAAATGTGTATGGTGCGCAATTTGACGGGCGAGCAGACGGACCTATGGGATCACCACAAGGACTATTGGTTTCCGCAACGTTTCAAACACACGTTAGGCAAGTTGGGTTTCAGCGACATCAAAACCACGACGCGCAACTGGCAGCGCAAACCTTATTTGGCGAATGTCGAAGTCACCGCCCACAAACAATCGATCGACCGCGAACGCCAACTCGAGGTTGCCGACGAACTGTTGTGGGAAAGCGCGGTTGGCGAAGTGGAGCGGCCAACGCACGAGATCTGGAAGAAGCAGTTGCGTGCTCTCGTGTCTAGTTCCCAACAATGATCGTTGCACGGCTCATGGGCGGGTTGGGCAATCAAATGTTTCAATACGCGGCCGCCAGAAGTCTGGCCATTCGCCATGGCACTGACGTCAAACTGGATATCTCGCATTTGTGCCATCCGGAAGCCAAACGGGAGTACGCGCTTGGCGCTTTTCAAATTGCCGCGACCGTTGCGGAGCCAGATGAATTTCGAAAAGTTGAAACAACGCAAAACAGCGGGTTGAAAAAGCTGGTGAACTTGGCGATGGGGCGGCCATCCCTGGCGGTTGTAAATGAAAAATCATTCGTGTTTGATCCGGCTTTTTTGACAATGCCGGACAACTGCTATCTCATCGGCTACTGGCAGTCGGAACGGTATTTTGCCGAAGCGGGCGCAACGATTCGCCAAGACTTTCAACCCTCGCAATTGATCGCTGACAATGCCGTTTCGCGCGCGATCAAAAATTCTAACGCGATTTCGATTCATGTCCGACGCGGCGATTATGTCTCGAACTCTATTGCCGCAGAGGTGCTCGGTACCTTGTCGCAAGACTATTACGCAGCCGCCTTCACCCTCATGAAGAAGTCCGTGTCCAATCCGCATTTTTTTGTTTTTTCGGATGACATCGCGTGGTGCAGAGCGAATTTGCGTTTTGAAGGTGAAACAAGTTTCGTCGAGGAGCCATCGCAGGCCGCCGCGCAACTTCAACTCATGTCCCAGTGCAAACATCATATCATTGCCAACAGCTCTTTTAGCTGGTGGGGTGCGTGGCTGAATGCATCGCCGGAAAAAATCGTCATCGCGCCAAAAAAATGGTTTAACAGTCCGGACTACGACGCGCGCGACCTGGTGCCCGAACGTTGGGTGCGCGTGTAACAAATTTTGCTATGAGCTTATTTGGAAAACTTTCCGGTCGCGGCAAACCGCAGCACGAAACGAAAGAGGCAGCGGAACTCTCGTTCTGGCAGGACGAAATTGTGCGGTACCAAAATTGGTACGATGGCAAGCTCTCCGAGCACTTCGGCCACAAGTCGCCGACGCCCGAGCAAAAAGTCAAAGTGGCGAGTCACAAAGACAGCGCAATCCTGACCTGGCTGAACGTCCATCAGAAAGCCAAGTACCTGTTCGACCTGCAACTTCCTCCGAATGCTTTCAGTGGCGGAAAGTTACTCGATATCGGCGCAGGCCCAATGCCCAGCGCCGTGGCGTTCGAAGATTGCGAGCTCTGCAGCCTCGACCCGCTTTTAGGGTCGTACGTTAATGCGGGATTTCCGATGCATTATTACGATCGCGTTCGATTTGTCGCTGCCTGTTCGGAAAACATGCCGTTCGACGATCATTTTTTTGACGCGATCATCGCCGTCAATTCCATCGACCACGTTAATGACATAGAAAAAACATCCGCGGAAATGCGTCGCGTCTTGAAAACCAACGGCAAACTCGGACTGCACATCCATTACCACAAACCCACGCAGGAGGAACCGATCGAATTCAACGACACTTTGGTGCAGCGACTTTTTGGTTGGTGTGGCGGATTAAAAAAGATTGTGGAATTGCAATCGAAATTCGGTTACACGGCACCGGCAGGGCAATCCTACGCGCTCTGGCGAAATTTCTGAGCCGAAAATTCCCAACGGTTTTATTTGATAGAATTGCCATATTTCTGTATCACTTTCTGCAATACAGATGCATTGGTCCGCGCAGATTGAGCCTTTCGCGCACCACCCAGGGTTGGGAGCGCTCCTCGGATATATTCTCGGCTGTTTCACGACTGGATATTATTTGGTCCGTTGGCGCACGGGCCGGGACATCCGGCAAATGGGCAGTGGCAGTTGCGGCGGGCGCAATGTTGGGCGATTACTTGGCAAAGCTGGCTTTTTTCTGACCGTGCTGGGCGATTTTTCTAAAGGCGCCGCCGCCGTGGTGCTCACGCGTTGGCTGACCGGAAACAATGAGACCGCAATTCTTTGGGCATTGATCGGTGTTGTCGCCGGACACATCTGGCCGGTTCAACTCGGATTTCATGGCGGAAAAGGCGTGGCAACGTGTTTGGGTGCGCTGAGCTTTTTCGTTTTCTCCCTTGCCATTTCCTATGCCGTGCTCGCCGGCGCCGGCATTTTATTGATGCGCAAAAGCGTGATTCCTGGCCTCGTCGCCTTTGCCCTGCTGCCGGTCATCGCTTACTTTCTCCAGCTCGACACCCCGGCGCTCGCGGCCATTTCCGTTCTTGCCTCAATTATTTTGACTGCTCACTATCGCAACGTGATTCAGGAGATCAACCAACTGTTCGCGCGCCAACCCAACATCACCGCGGACTCCGAGGCAGACTCAACCAAGTCATGAACACCAACGAACGGCCACCCCTCCAGTTTAAAATCGCGTCCGAGGAATCGGAATTCGAGCAAATCCACCAACTCAATTACAAAACGTTCGTCGAGGAAATCCCGCAGCATCAACGTTCGACCACTCCGCGCCTTGTCGACAAATTTCATTCCGAGAACACCTATCTCATTTGCCTGTGCGGCGGACAACTCGTGGGCATGATGGCCGTGCGCGGCAATCGTCCTTTTTCACTCGACCAAAAACTGCCCAAATTGGACGAACATCTTCCGGCACGGCAAAAGCCCTGCGAAATTCGACTGCTCGCCGTTGAAAAAGAATTTCGTTCCGGCCAGGTCTTTCGCGGATTGCTCGCGCTTCTGTGGCAGCACGGACTTGATCGCGGTTACGATCTGGCTGTTATTTCCGGCACCACGCGCCAAACCAAACTCTATCGGCATCTTGGGTTCACTCCGTTCGGTCCCCTGCTCGGCACGGGGGACGCCCAGTTTCAGCCGATGTACATCACGCTCGAAATATTTGAGAATTACGCTGAAGAATTTTTTCGCGCAGGTCTCAAGCAACCTGGGCCCGCAAATTTTTTGCCTGGCCCGGTGGCCATTCATAAAGAAGTCCGCAAAGCGTTCGAACAAATGCCCCAATCGCATCGCAGCGTTCCGTTCATGTCCGAAGTGCAGGAACTGAAAAAACGCCTATGCGATTTAGCTAACGCGCGGCACGTGCAAATTCTTCTCGGCTCCGGCACGCTGGGCAACGACGCCGTTGCCGCGCAACTTTCGCTCGAAAACAAACCCGGCCTCGTCATCAGCAACGGCGAATTCGGCGACCGCCTCGCCGATCATGCGCAACGCATGGGCCTGACGTTCGACACCTTGAAACTCCCGTGGGGCCAGCCCTACGACCTCGCTGCCATTAAACATTTTCTGCAACGCGCCCCAACAGTCGGCTGGCTTTGGTGCGTCCACGGCGAAACGTCCACCGGCGTCTTAAATCCCCTGCCGGCGCTAAAGCAACTTTGCGCCAAACACAAAATCAAACTGGCCGTCGATTGCATCAGCACCATTGGAGTGGTTCCGGTTAATTTGGAGGGCGTTTTTCTCGCCACCTGCGCCAGTGGCAAAGGC
>JAICXV010000704.1 GCA_025934545.1 Verrucomicrobiia bacterium | reverse complement strand
TTCCGATGTCTGCTACTAACGATAGATCGTAATTCAACAGCATCAGGGCCAAGAGCGCGCCCAAGCCGGCTGACGGCAGGGTCGACATGATCGTCAATGGATGGATAAGGCTTTCGTAAAGCATACCGAGCACCACGTAAACGGCGATAAGCGCCGCGATCAAAAGGAGCGGCAAGGTCGAAAGCGAAGACTGCAACACCTGCAACACACCAGCGGGATGATCGACAATTGTGGCGGGCATTCGAATTTCCTGCTTGGCGCGTTCGATCATTTGCATGCCAATTTGTTGTGAAACGCCGGTCGCGAGATTGAATGAAATGGTGATGGCCGGGGATTGACCTTGATGGCTGACCGACAAACTAGTGTTGCCGTCTTCGAATTTCGCGACGGCAGAGAGCGGAACCTGGTGGCCAGTCGTCGATTTCACGAAGATCTGCTGGAGGGACGCAGGCGACAATAAGTAATCCGGTTGCAACTCGAGAATGACGTGGTGCTGGTTATAACGCTTATACAATGTGGAGACCTGGCGCTGACCAAACGCATCATAAAGCGTGTTATCGATGGCCGTTGCGGTAACGCCGAGACGCGCCGCGGCATCGCGGTCAATCACGACATTCGATTGCAGACCGCGCGTCTGTTGATCGCTGTTGACGTCTTTGAGTTCCGGATATTCCTTCAGCTTGTTCATCAGCGCCGTCGACCATTTGCTCAGTTCTTGCAGATCGGAAGATTGCAGTGTGTATTGGAATTGCGACCGGGACGTTCGTCCGCCCATGCGGATATCCTGCGAAGCAACGAGGAATAAATTTATTCCGGCAACGCCGCCGAGCTTTCGGCGCAAGCGATTGATGACATCTTCAGCAGTGGCGTGATGTTTTCCGCCCCCGAATAACTTCGCGTACCAACTTTTTGATTGCTGCGCGGGCCGTGGCGATGCCGACGAAGACCGTGATTGGCCGGGTTTGCCGGATCGTGATTTTTCGTCAGTGCGCTCCGGCGGGTTGTCGCTCACGTATCCACGTTCGTCAGTCGGTTTCAAAGTGATGAACATGCGTCCGTTGTTCACGGTGGACGCGCCACCACCGCCCGCGCCAATGAAGGATGCAATCGTATCAACCGCTGGATCTTCCATAACAATACCGGCCACACGTTGCTGGAGGACTGACATTGCGGTGAAAGAAATATCCTGTGAGGCTTCGGTTGTGCCCACGATCACGCCGGTGTCCTGCTGCGGGAAAGTGCCCTTCGGGCACAGAATGAAGAGAAAAACCGTAATGCCGACAGTAACGAAGAACACTCCGAGCATCAGAATCTGATGACGTAAGACCCATTTCAACCCCATCTCGTATTGTGCCAGCAGCCAATTGAAACTGCGTTCCAACGCACGATAAATGACGCCTTCTTTGGCATAGGTCGATTCGGCGCGGAGAAAGCGCGAGCAAAGCATCGGCGTCAAGGAAAGCGAGATCACGCCGGAGACCAGGATCGCCATGCTAAGAGTGACGGCAAATTCGTGGAAAAGTCGGCCAACGATACCGCCCATAAACAGAAGCGGAATAAAGACCGCAACGAGCGAAAGACTCATCGAAACGACCGTGAATCCAATTTGCCGCGCCCCCTTCAATGCTGCGTTCATCGTCGTTTCTCCATGTTCAATGAATCGATAAACGTTTTCGATCACCACAATTGCATCATCAACGACAAACCCAACCGAGATGGTGATGGCCATGAGCGACAAGTTGTCGATGCTGTAACCCATCAAATACATCATCCCAAACGTCCCAGTCAGAGCGAGAGGCACCGTGACGCTGGCAATAAACGTCGGCCAGAAACGGCGCAGGAAAAGAAAGATGACCATGACGACAAGCGCAATGCTGACGGCGAGCGAAAACTGCACGTCCTGCACCGACGCTCGAATGGTTCTGGTACGGTCACTGATGGACAAAAGTTTGATCGAGGGCGGGATCCATTTTTCGATTTGCGGAAGAACCGCTTTGATGCGATCAACAGTTTCAATCACGTTCGCATCCGGTTGCTTAAAAATAATCAATAGAACCGCCGGCTTGTTGTTCGCCCAACCGGCTTGATGAGTGTTCTCGACGCTTTCGACGACGTTGCCTAGCGAGCTCAAGCGAATCGGAACA
>JAICXV010000764.1 GCA_025934545.1 Verrucomicrobiia bacterium | reverse complement strand
GCTGATCCATTTCTGGTTGTCGGCACCTTTTTGTTCACCAGTGACGAAACCGACGCTTCGCGAATCTTTGTGCGGGAATGAGACGAGCACAACTTGTTTGAAAGAAGATTTGTTGCTGGTGAAGGATTCGTTGACCTGTTTGATCGTTCCGTAAATTTTATTGAGCAACGGAATCCGCAGGATCGCTTTGTCGGTCCATTCGATTGCTTTGCGCGCAAAATAATTTCGGCCGAAGCGACCGATGAGCGAAACGAGAACGACGGCCAGCACGAAGGCGCAGAGGCTCCAATACCAATACATGTCGCCAAGATGTTCAGTGTCGACCGGGCTCTGTTTCGCGTGGGTCCAGGCGCGCGGTAAAAAGAACAGAAGGTAATCGGTGAGATTGGCGACGTTGCGAAATAGCCAGACAACGACGGCAATCGAGATGACGGTCGGCATGACGATGGCCAGGCCGGTGAAAAAATTCGCGCGCCAATGCGCGATCGCGTCATTTTCGTTGTCTGCCATCGCGTTGCAGTTTGCCTAAATCGAACTCGCGGGACAACGAGTTTACGAAACGGTTTTCCTCGCGTTTCATGACGCGGCGGAGGTCAGGTTTGAGGTCGTCGTAACCGAGCAAATGCAAAACACCGTGCACGATATATCGGACGACTTCGGATTGCCATGTCGTGCGAAATTCCTTCGCTTGCTCAATAGCGTCGTCGACGCAGATAAAAATTTCGCCGGCAATCGGTAGCGCCGAGTGGCACTCGGCTGTATCGCCGGCTGATAACCGGCGGGTGCTGGACTTTTTGTCAGCCTGCCGACTGCCAGTCGGCGATACAGCCGATTGACAATCGGCGTTACTAACTTCGCGGTAACTGAACGTGATGACATCGGTTGAGCCTTCGTGTTGCAAGTATTGCTCGTTGATGCGGGCCATCTCAGTTGCAGCGACGAGGTGGATCCCGAGTTCGTAACCTTTAGCCGAGGCGACTTGCTGTAGAAAATGGGCAGTGACGCGGCGCAGCAGCGGCATGGAAATGGCGCGGGTCGTCTGGCGATTGAAGAATCGCAGTTCGTTCATTTATGGCTTGCCGCGATGTTCTTCATACGCGGCGATGATCCGTTGGACCAACGGATGGCGCGCGACATCGCGACGGGTGAATTCGACGAGCGCGATGCCTTCAATATTGCGCAATGCGCGATGGGCTTCGACCAGGCCAGAGTTTTTGTGGGCGGGCAAATCGATTTGTGTTTCGTCACCGGTGATGACCGCTTTTGAATTAATGCCCAGACGCGTCAGGAACATGAACATCTGTTCGGCCGTCGAATTTTGCGCCTCGTCGAGAATAATAAAAGCGTTGTTGAGGGTGCGGCCGCGCATGTAAGCGAGTGGCGCGATTTCGATAACGCCGCGCTCGATATTTTTTTGGACCTCCTCGGACGGAAGCATGTCGTGCAATGCGTCGTAAAGCGGACGCAAATACGGCATGATTTTCTCGTAGAGATCGCCGGGTAAGAAACCAAGCGCTTCGCCGGCTTCGACGGCTGGACGCGTCAAAATGATGCGACTAATTTTTTCTTCTTTCAGCGCTGAGACGGCCATTGCCATGGCCAGGTAGGTTTTGCCTGTGCCGGCGGGGCCGATGCCAAACGTGACATCGTGCGTGCGGATGGCGTCGACGTATTTTTTCTGGCCGATCGTTTTGGGAACAACGGCCGT
>JAICXV010000605.1 GCA_025934545.1 Verrucomicrobiia bacterium | reverse complement strand
GTCGCCGGTGTTGTTTTCGACCGACCGGAAAAAGCACGAACGATATCCTTCGTGACAGGCGGCGCCGGTTTGTTCGACCTGAATCAAGAGCGTGTCGCCATCGCAATCAAACGAAACGTCTTTGACATTTTGTGTGTTCCCGCTCGTCTCGCCTTTCATCCAATATTTTTGGCGTGACCGGCTCCAAAAGTGGGTCTTGCCGGTCTTGATCGTGTCTTCGAGCGAAGCGCGGTTCATCCAGGCCATCATGAGCACGCGCCCGTTTTTGTGGTCTTGAATGATCGCGGGGATGAGGCCTTCGGAATTAAATTTCAGTTTGTCGTAGAAGCTCATGGTCTTATTTCGATGTTGTTACTTCGACCGGCGGTTTTTCCAATGTTGCAGGTTTATCCGATGGCGGCAGGAAAGTGAAGCCCGCAGCGGCCACAATAAACGCGAAGGCAACGATATGGTTCCAGCGGATTTGCGCCTTCAAAGCATAAACTGCAAAAATACTGAACACCGTCAGCGTGATTACTTCCTGGATGATTTTCAGTTCCACCACGTTGAACGCGCCGAAACCCCATCGGTTGGCCGGCACCATCAGGCAGTATTCGAAAAAGGCGATACCCCAACTGACGAGAATCGCTTGCCAGAGTGGCACGGACTTGAAACGCAAATGTCCGTACCATGCCAAGGTCATGAAGATGTTCGAGCAAAGCAGAAGGAAAATGGGAAGAATGCGCGATTGAATCATAACTGAAGCGATGCGTCAGAGGCGCACCGGGATATTTTGTTTCGCCAAATATTGTTTCACGTCCGCAACGGTGTATTCGCCAAAGTGAAAAATGCTCGCGGCGAGAACCGCGTCGGCTTTGCCTTCCAAAAGGACTGCAGCCATGTGCTCAAGTTTGCCGGCCCCGCCGCTGGCAACAACCGGAACTCCAACGGCTTCGCTGATGCGACGGGTGATCACCAAATCAAATCCAGCCTTCGTTCCGTCGGCGTCGATGCTGTTCAAAACAATTTCGCCAGCGCCGAGTGAAACCGCTTTTTTGGCCCATTCGACGGCGTCCAGCCCAGTTGCTTTGCGTCCACCATGCGAAAAAACTTCCCAGCGATCCGACGCGACTTTCTTCGCATCGATGGAAACAACGATGCATTGGCTGCCGAATTTTTCCGCACCCTCACGAATGAGATTCGGATTGGCGAGAGCGGACGAGTTGATGCTGGTTTTGTCCGCGCCGGCCTTGAGCATTGCATGCAGATCCTCGACAGACTTTAAACCGCCACCGACCGTCAGTGGCATGAAACAATGATCGGCAGCGCGTTCGATTACATCGATCATGGTAGCGCGGCCGTGCGCGCTGGCCGTGATGTCGAAAAAAACCATTTCGTCCGCGCCCTGGTCGTTGTAACGAATGGCCAGTTCGACAGGATCACCAACGTTGCGTAGTTCACCGGCTTCGGCTTTCCCAAATTGGACGCCGCGAGTGACCTTTCCGTCGTGGACGTCGAGACATGGAATGACGCGTTTTGCGAGCATTGGCGGCGTAGTGTAGCACGCGAGCGTCAAAGTGGAAGTATGTCGTAGCGCAAATTTCGTTCGGGAAATGGTTAAAAACAGGTTCGCATCGCTCCGATTCGCATGCCCATGATAAAGACACAAGCGCTTGCAATGTAGGCATTAATGCCAAAACCGGCACCATTGTGTTCGCTTGTCAGTTGACATGATAATACGAACACGTATAATCAGGGCGATTGATGATGAAAATCACGTTCACAGTCAAAACTAGTCTGTGCCACTGCGGAAGCATGCGCCATCAGCGCATTTCGCCGTCCTGGCACTGGTCGTTGACTCGCAACGTGGCATCGATTTTCTAAAAGACCAGATAACGATTTTGAAGCCCACCGTTGCGAGTCAACGGTGGGTTTTTTGTTTTTTGACCAATTTGAATGAAAACGTCCCGCGAAGCGGGACAAAGCTGAAAAGAGAAGAGATACAAAATGAATACGACAGTTAATTTAGCAACGAAATTTGCGCGGAACACCCGTTTCGAGGTCAATCCCATGACCACCGTGCCATTTCGCGGCAGTCAGGATACTGACCTTGAACAACTCAAGGCGCGGTTGCTGCGGCAATTGCTCAATGGCGATGTCACTGCGGACTTGAACGTGCGCTTGCGGCGTGCGGCCAATGAAGCGGCCGCCCTTGCCTGGCTTGAGCCATATCCGTTGCTCGTCTTTCCCACTTTGTTGGAGGAAAAGGCGCGTGTGGCCACGAAACAGCTCGCCAAGCAACGCAAAGTTTACCAACGGAGCCGGCGGTTGCTGGACGCGGCAGTCAATGCCGCGGCCCAGCCGCCCGGCTTCGTTGAAGGTATTGACGGTGAGATCGACAACCGCGATTGCGCGAGATTGATCTAATTTGTAACGACGCCAGGAGCAGAGTGAACGTGGCGCATCTTCGAAAGATGGTGCGCCGCGTTTTTATATATGCGCTTTGCGCTCGCGTGATTCTTGCCCGCTTGCATCCCGCCGATATGCCGTGCACCATTAAACGTTTCGATGGTTAAACCCGACAGTCGCACGCGTTTTTTGAATGCGCTGAACCGTAAACCGGTGGATCGCCCGGCGTTTTGGTTCATGCGCCAAGCCGGTCGTTGTCTGCCGGAATATCGTGCGCTGAAACTAAAGCACAATTTCCACGAACTCATTACAAGT
>JAICXV010000772.1 GCA_025934545.1 Verrucomicrobiia bacterium | reverse complement strand
CTGGATCGTTGGCGAAGGACCCGCGCGATAGCCACGTCGCTTAATCTGATCAGCTAAAACCCTGCCGACCGCTCCAGCCACTCGAAACAGGTGACGGCAACCGCTGCGCATTCAATCTTCAATCAGTTGGACGCAATTGATGCGCGCGCGGGGGCCGACGAAATCCGGCGCGGTCGAGCCCACTCGAACAGGGTCGCTTTCTTGGAGAGCGCCGTTACCGCTCGCGGGAGGTGAAAAATACGGTTCAATATCGAAAACCAAATGTTCGCGGGGAAAGAGATGTCCGTGGCGCGCAGAACATCCCGATCGCCGCGCCGGCCAGTATTCGGCAATGGCGGCTTCTGCCCGCGCTCTGCCTTGTAGGTTTTGCCATGGAGATGTTTCCTGACCTGCGCGAGATCACGCATGTCAAACGATGCGCCACACGTTTGGCATCTCGTGTAGTAATCGCGTTGCGTAAAGCGATCCTTCGTCATTTTTGCATGAACCGCCGGTAGGTTACGAATGTTACAGTTTCGTTGAGCGGAGCCACTTTCACGTACAGGGGGTTTTCGGCGTCTCCTGCGATTTGAAGCGGGGTACCCGCACGCAACCAGATGCAGTCGCCGTTGAGTATGACTTGAGCGACCAACTCACTCATGGCTTTTCGGTCGGCCGATCGTCTTAGCGCTTCGGCGTGATTGAAAGTAGCCTCTGATCTGCACGCCAGATAACTGACAGTCATGATGGCCGGCTCGGGTGCCGTGTATGCTACAGCGCAAAAGAACGTGAAAACGGGTGCGTATTTGATGGGCGTCTTCGCAAGGTTGGTGGGCCGGAAATAAACTGTGTGAATCCGAAAGACCTCATTTTAAATCAAAATAATATAGTTATGTTATTTAATTTTGTATTACATTGGCGTCGGATTGTCGCAGTCGAATGGTCTGGGCAAGTCATTTTCCGGCCATTTTCTGCTCATTCCAGCCTCGGGGCTTTGGTTAATTTCAGACGATCGCAGGATTTATTCCAATGTTATTTGTTCTAGATCGCCGTCGTTGCGATCCGCCAAAACGAACGCTCCTGCACGTGGTTGTTGGAGGGGGACGTCGCTGTCACTCGATTTCACCCGACGCGGTCTCTCGTCACTGGATTTTCATCTGGAATTTCACGTGACCATCAAAAGTGAGGATTTTCACCTCAAGTTGGGATCAAGATTTCGGCTTACGAGGCTGGGCGTTGAACGCTGTTCCAAGTGCAGCGGGCAGACCGGGATAGTTGTTGGCTTTTCTCGCGCCAATCGCAGCATTCGGGTGTTATTCGACGGGACAAAAACGCCCAGGAGTCTTCATCGGACCTACATCGAGCCGATCGACGTCAAATCGGATTTGCCGCTGTAGGGTGAGCCCGGCCGGGTGGGTCGTCTTTCCAGCCGGCAAAGAACACCGATCGGCCACCAACTGCGGTTCATTGCAGTTACATTGATGAACCCACGCCGATTGAGCATCCGTTGGCGCGATCGCCGAAGGAAATTTCATTGAGGCCTGGCACGCATGACCATCCAGGCTTTATGACTACTCTCGACGGTTCTCGAGTTCGACAAATTTCTTGTAAATCCAATGGCGCCCGTCATGGCGACGCCAGACTCTTCCATATAGCAACCGACCTGTGATCGAACGCCTCGGCACGAT
>JAICXV010000399.1 GCA_025934545.1 Verrucomicrobiia bacterium | reverse complement strand
TGACGCGGCCGGCACTGGAACATTGGAGTAAGCCTCCAAAGATTTTATCGACTCAGCTAAAAACGACTGGGCCTTCGGCAATCCTCCAGACAAAAACGACTGCAACCGCTCCAACTGCTTGGCCAAAGGCGCGACCGAGCTTTCATATTGCGAAATCCATTTCTTCACATTGGCCAGGCGCGTTTCCGCCTCGTTCAAATCACGTTGCGCTTTCGTCACCGCCATGCGCTCCGCCGAAGTGGACTCCCGCAAGTTCGACATCTCGGCGCTGAAGACCGCCTGCTTTGCTTCTTCCAACTTCAGCGCGCAACGGCGCACCTGTTTCTCCCAAAAAACGCGCCGGTCGCTTTCCAGCCAAACACGCAAACGCACAACTTCAGAATTGATTTCATCCAGGGTCGGGCGTGCTTTGCTCAAATACAAAACCAACGCCGCGCGAAATGCGTCCAGCGCCTCGACCGACGTAATGTTCGCGCGCTCCGCCATGCTCAATGCTGGTTCAAGTAATCCTCAATCTTCTGCGCCTTACGCAAGAGATACGGGCCGTGCTGGTTCGAAAGTTCCATGAACTTCGTCAGCGCCTTCATCGTCTGCTTGAATTCCTCCGCGAACTTGGCGTGCTCCTGGTCCTGCCAGGTATCGCTCAATTGCGCGAACCGCGCCTGCAATGACGACATGCGGGTTTGCAGGTCCGCGTTGAACCGTTTCAGTTCTTCGGCAAAACGCCGAACCTGTTCGGGATCCATGATTGCCTGGGCCATAAAAATCTTTCTGTTGACGCTAAAACAACGGCGCGCGCAGAGCAACGCGTTCTCCTCCACTACAGCTTCACTGTACCAGCCTTTCCATTACTCGACGACCATTTTTGTTGCCATACTTCTATCCGGTTTCTTTAAAGCGCATCGCAGGCTTACGTTGCAGAACTATGAAAAAATTATTGTTAGTATTGAGCGCAGCAGGTTTGGTTGCTTGTATGCATGATCGTGACCGCGACAACGGCACGATGATGAATGAACCAGCCGGCGCCGCCACCACCAATTCGATGCAATCAACGCCGGCCCGGGATATCAACCAACAACCGTATCCAGGCCAAAGCGACTTGAACCAGGGGCGCAATGGCTCGAGCAGCGACAGTAGCCTGCAGGGTTCGAGCGGTAGCTCCAGCACTTCAGGTAGCTCCAGCACGAGTTCCGGTTCAAATCCATAAGCAAACGCGACGCACCTTGCCTTAAGGCCGGTGTTGTCGATTTTGCGAACGAAAAAAATGATGTAATGGCGGCCCTCACAGGCCGCCATTTCCTTGCCTATGGCGCTGGATTAGAACAGGTTCCACAACCGCAAAAAGTTCAATCTGGCGGAGCAACTGAGTGCAAAAGTTGGCCAGCCGTATGCTTTATTTTAGCGTTATCAGAGTTGCGAACGATTTGATTCGCCCTCGGTCCAGAAATGAATATAGAGCTTAAAAATAAAGCAATCGCCCGCGGGTTCACACTCGTGGAGCTGATGACCGTAGTGGCCATTATCGGACTCATCGCAACCATTGCGATACCCGGCATGATGCGCGCGCGATCGCGCGCTCAGGAGAATACGTGCATGGATAACCTGCGTTTGATTGACGCAGCCAAGCAGCAATGGGCCCTGGAAAGCAAAGCGCTTTCGACAGCAACTCCCACGGCCGTTCAAATCACCCCTTACCTTGGTCGTCCCGGACTGGGATCACTTCCCAAGTGCCCTGGCGATCCCCTGCAGACTTTTGCGACGAGCTATCAGGTGAACGATTGTTCAACCCCTCCCAACTGCCTCGCAGTTCCGGGGGTTCACTTAATGCCCTAAGGAATTCTGGCGCGTTGGGCCTACTCTTATTCCTGAAGCAAATCTCCGATTGTATCTCTCAAATTGGCCGGCGAATAGGGCTTCGAAAGAAATCGATTCACTCGCACCGGGTCCGACATGATTTCGTGCGATTCCACCGTCCCGCTAACCATGATTGTCTTCAATGTCGGTTGCAACCGACGACATTCGCGGACAAGTTCCAGCCCGTTCATCTGCGGCATCTCGTAATCGGTGATAAGTATATCGGGAACGGCGGCGCCTTGTTGAATAGCAGTGATAACCTCGATAGGATTGCTGAAACCGCGCACCGAATAGCCCAACGCCTCCAGACCAATTCGTGCCAAATCGACCAACGCCGGTTTGTCGTCGACCACGTAGATTAAGGGTTTAGAGCCGGGCCTTAGGCTCATGCTGTGAGTAGATAGCTACAGAACCAGAATAGCAAGCATCTTTGGTTCACTTGACAACCCCCGTCCATGCGCCCAATGTTCACAGACAAGTTGCCAAATTTGACAATCGGAACTAGCTTCTAACATTCCTATGAGCGGGCGCAAATTGGACCTTGATAGTATGAATTTGCCGTCAGTCATTCTGGCTTCGGCATCACCGCGGCGTTCAGAGCTGCTCCGTCAGCTCGGTGTCGAATTTGAAGTCATCCCCAGCACCGCCCTGGAAAGCGAGTCGGAACATCTTTCTCCCGGCGAATTATGTTCGTTGAATGCCTATCGCAAAGCGCGTCTCGTTTCCAAACATCACCCCGACGCGTTAGTCATCGGCATGGACACCATCGTCGCTCTGGATTCCAAAGTCCTCGGCAAACCCCGCGATATGGAGCAAGCATTTCAAATGATGCGCTCTCTGCAGGGCCAAACGCATCGCGTCTTGACCGGCGTCTGCCTGATCCATCTACGGTCGCATAAACAAAAAATTTTCGTCGAACAGACCAGCGTCACCTTCCGTCCGCTAAGTGAACAGCAAATTCGCCAATACTATCAGCACGTCAATCCACTCGACAAAGCAGGCGCTTACGCCATTCAAGAACGTGGCGAAGAAATTGTCGCGGACGTCAAAGGATCGTACACCAATGTTGTTGGCCTGCCGGTTGAACGCTTGCAGTCGGAACTGAGCGACTTCGAATCAGTCGTTCAATTGCGTGGTTAGTGTTCGTCGTTGACACGCCTTCTAGTCCCGTCCGCGTTTTCCGCCAATCGGAAAACTGACATAAATTCCATAAGTATCTTTGTCGCCTGTATTGCGCCCATCGAAGTTGCCCTGGTAATAAAATTGCCAGTGTCGGTCGTGCTTATCGGTATATCCGATGCCCGCCTCAAACTGCTCATTTATTTCTTTCACATAAGACGTGTAAACAATTGTGTTACCCGTAATGCCGGTCGCTCGCGCATCAAAGCCAGTGGTGCTTTGTTGATGGCGATAGCCGGCACTTAACGTCACGCCGCGGAATTTTTGGTTGATACCAACCGTCGCAAACAACTGGCTGTTCGCCCCGCTCCGGATGTCGCGGTAACCGACGGTTGCATAGCCGGCCAACCCTTCCCAACCAAAACTTTTTTGAGCCATCGCTTCAACTTCGATGCCGACGCCGCCGCTGCCCGGCGCAAATGGAAAATCCTTTTGATACGTGCCGCGATAAATGCCGCCGGCGCGGAGGGTCAACGTCGGTGTCCATTTCGATTCGGCCGTTCGTTCGTTCCAAACCTGGTAGCGCAATCCATATGTTGTATCGGACAACCCTCGCGTATGCCGCACGGAGCCGGGCGGCGTGCTCCAGGCGCGGGTTGCCAGATCCGTAAATCCAATCATCGCATCAACCGCCCAGTTCGTGTGAAATCCATATTCCGCCATTATCGTGAAATCATTCTGATCGAAGCCATGGTCCACGGGAAAGGTGATGTCCTGCTTTCGACCACCGATCCACACATTATCGAATTCGGTATATTGATACAGCGGCGTAACGATCCATTGGTGTTCGTCAGGAATCAGGGCTTCCTGGCCGAAAGGTTTTTTAGGCAT
>JAICXV010000703.1 GCA_025934545.1 Verrucomicrobiia bacterium | reverse complement strand
CTCTGTTATACCCTCGGCAAATTGCAGTTTCTAAAATTGCGCGAGGATTACAAAAAGCAGGAGGGCAAAAAGTTTTCGTTGGAACGTTTTCACGACGAAGTGTTGGCGCATGGTCAGCCGCCCATCAGGCTGTTGCGTGAGATCATGCTGAAGGACGCGAGTTCGTGGGATCGGATTTTTTAAGCGGTTCGCTAGTCGTGGCTGGAGTGGAGATGCTTTGTTTCAGATACGCGCGCAGAATGGAGTGCCGTTTGTCTTTTGGCATTTTGCCGAGTTTTTGCACGGCGCTGTAGAATTTTTCGAGATCGCCGCCATTAGCTTGCAGCAAGCCGCGAAAGGCGGGCACCAACGTGTAGTAAGCAGAGATAGTGTTGAGCTTGGCGTTATTTATTTCGGCCGCGAACCAATGGTCGTATTGAGATTTGCCGCCCCATTTTGCTTTTAGCTGTTCGTGCTTGTGCCGCATTTCCGTGAAAATTTGCGCTTTGCGCTCGGTCTTTGCCGTGTCCGTCAAACGCGAGTCATCGTAAACCGTTTCGAGTTGATCGCGTGTTTCTAAAACGAGGGCCACGAAATCGGCCTCTTGTTCGCGTTCTTTGTGGAACTCCGCGTAACTGGCCGGGTCGCGTTGCAGCCAGCGCCGAATGCCTTCCTCGCCGACGGCGGTCGCGAACGCCTCGTTAAAATCAGTGTCACCGGCAATGAAAATGCGTTGGTGAGCCAACTCGTGAAAAAGAATTTCTGCTAATTCGGCATCGGGTTCGGTGATGAAAGTGTTGAGCACAGGATCGTGGAACCAGCCGAGGGTTGAATAAGTTTCGACGGCGCCGATGTAAACGTCGAAGCCCTCTTTCTTCAGTTGCGCGCCGTATTTTTTGGCGGCATCGCGTGAAAAATATCCACGATAGCTGGCTTTGCCGACGAACGGATACCACCAACGTTTTGGTTCCAACGACAGGGGCGGTGCCGCGTTGACATTCCAGACGGCGAATTCGCGATGGAGGTCGACGTATTTTAAATAATTGTCGTCAGCAGGAAGGTGCAGGTTGGTCGCTGCAAAATGACGAACTTGCAGGACAAGTTCGAATTTGTGCTTCAACTCCGCGCTCGTGTTGGTGTCGGCCAGCAAATCTTTGATCGGCTTTTGGTGCGTCAAAATTTGCAACTCACCGCCAATGGCCTGGCGATAGAAGCTGACCGTTTGGCAGCCGCACACGGCGACGACGATGACGACAACGCTGGCGATGAGCCAGAATAGTCGCCGTCTGTTCGCGCGAACCTGAGTGTCCGCGCTTCGGTTGTTGTTCATTTGCCCTGTTCTTTCACCCATGAGTCGCGAAGTGTGACGATGCGATTGAAAACAATTTTTCCCGGCTTGGAATCTTTCGGGTCGATACGGAAATAGCCGAGGCGTTCGAATTGAAATTTTGTTTCCGCCGACGCGTTCGCCAGGCTCGGTTCCACTTTGCAACCGGTCAAGGTGTCGCAGGAGTGTGGATTCAAAAATGTTTTAAAATCCGCGTCACCGCCATCGGGTTGCTCGACAGTGAACAGACGATCGTAAAGACGCACCTCCGCGTCAACGGCATGTTGCGCGCTAACCCAATGGATGGTCGCTTTGATTTTACGGCCGGCGGTCGCGCCGCCTTGTTTGGAATCGAGATCGGCGCTGCAACGCAGTTCGGTAACTTCACCCGCGGCGTTTTTGATGACTTCGTTGCACTTGATAATATAGGCGTAGCGCAGCCGGACTTCGGTGCCCGGCGAGAGGCGGAAAAATTTCTTGGGCGGAATTTCCATGAAATCATCGCGCTCGATGTAAATAACGCGCGAGAACGGAACTTTGCGCGCGCCCGCGTTTGGGTCTTCAGGATTGTTGATGGCTTCGAGCTCTTCGACTTTGCCTTCCGGATAATTATCGATGACAACTTTGATCGGACGCAACACGCCCATAACGCGGCTGGCGCGTTTGTTCAAATCTTCGCGCACGGCGTGTTCGAGCACCGCGACGTCGGTAAGGCCGTTGTATTTCGTGACGCCGATGTTGCGGCAAAAATTGCGGAGTGCTTCCGGCGTGTAACCGCGACGGCGCAGGCCGGCGATGGTTGGCATGCGCGGATCGTCCCAGCCGGTGACGAGGTTTTCCT
>JAICXV010000371.1 GCA_025934545.1 Verrucomicrobiia bacterium | reverse complement strand
CCGTCGTCGGTCGGTTTTGGCGCGCCCGCATTGCGCAAACCGATGTGTGATGGAACGGATTCCCAGACCCCTTTCAAAGTGACCGCCTTCGGCACATTCAAGCGTCCCGCGAAGAAATAATTCCCTCGCGGCGCATAGACGATTCCGCCTCCGGCTTTTGTTGCCGAGTCCATCGCTTGTTGAAACGCGGCGGTGGCATCGGTTTTTCCATCGGCTTTTGCGCCGAAATCAGTGACCACAAAAACGTCATCGGTCGCCGCGTTCAGACTTATGGAGAGGGCCAAAGCGCAGGCGATTAAGACAAAGTTTCGATTCATATTTTATTTCAACGGCAACGCCATCGACAGAAGCAGTGTTGTGACAAAACCAATCGCTGAAATCGCCGCCAGCAAAACCGTCCAACTGGCGAGTGTCTCGCGCTCAGTAAAGCCCGTCAATTTGCTGACGACCCAGAAGCCACTGTCATTCATCCACGAGACGCCCATCGCGCCGAAACCAATCGACAGAAAGATATAAATCTTATGATAGGGCAGAGCGGTCGCCGTCATCATCGGGAAAATGATCGAACTGGTCGCCAACATGGCGATGGTCGCTGAACCCTGAGCGATGCGCAGCACGAGCGCGATGGCGTAGGCAAGGACCACAAGATTGATCTGGTGGCCGCGCGCCGCGAATTGGATCGCTTCGCCAACGCCTGCGTCCCTGAGCATCAACCCAAATGCGCCGCCGGCGCTGGTAATTAAGATGACCGCGCCGGCCGTTTGTAACGGCGGATCGAGCAAATCTCCAATCTGTCGCAGATTCAACTTCTTGACGCGCGCGAGCAAGACCACGGAGATAATCGCGCCAGCAAGCAATGCGATGTTTTTGTTGCCGATGAATTCCATTATATTCCAGGGCGAATTGGAATCGGTGACTAAAACTTTTGTGATCGACGCGCCACCAATTAAAATGATGGGCAAGACGACGGGAAGGATCGATGCGATGAAACCTGGCAATGCCGATTCCGGCCGTTCGACACTTTTGTGCAGGTCTTTCCACGGAAAACCGGGAGTTTCGCGTAGACCAAATTTAAGACGTTTGTTGAGGCGGCGGGCGACCAGCCATCCGCCAACCGCCGGAACGGTGCCGACGAGAATTCCGGCCATGATCGAGAAGCCGACGTCGATTTTGAGATTGTCGACCATTGCCATCGGCCCTGGATGCGGCACGGTCATCGAATGTGTCACCACGCCGCCCGCACAAATCGCGAGGACATAGAGCAAATAATCTTTGCCCGTGCGCACCGCTAAAGTCATCGCGAGCGGCAGCATGAGCAGGAACATCGTGTCGAAGAAAATCGGGATGGAGAGAATGTAAGTGCTGACGAGCAACGCGAAACTGGCGCGTTGTTCGCCGAAAACCGCTAAAAATCTGCGCACGACCTTATCGGCGCCACCGCTTTCCATGAGACAGACGGCAATTACGCACGCCAGACCGATGGCAACGCCAATCGCGCCAGCGGTCCGGCCAAATTCAGCAGTCGTCAATTCGACCGCGCGCACACAATGTTGGACTTTCGAAACGCCGGTTTCATCGGGCAATTTCTCCGACAAAATCCCCGCGAGCAGCGCTGCGCCAATGAGCGCGAGGAATGCGTGAACGCGCAAAACGGTAATCGCCACGATGACAAAGACGAGAGACACCGCCAATACCACAAAGGGCCAAAGCGAACCCGGCGGCAACGGTGTCAGTTCGATTTGCGAAAACATTGGTGCGTCAAGTATGAGCAGAGTCCCGGCGTGTTGGCTAATGGAGTTTTGTTTACGGCCGATCTGCTCAGCGACCTCACACGTCTGTCATCAGCAATTTTCCCATCTGGGATTCGGAAAAACTACTCGTTGAACCGTTACATGCCGCGCCTAGGTTCGTACTAGAGAGGAATACAACAAACGCTACAGGCGAAAACCTGTGGCCCTGAAAGAAAAGGAGTAAGTTATGGCTATCGAAACTAATCGTGTCACCTATCAGGGTGAAACTACCGAAGCAAAACGCTCACTACGTGAGCCTGAACAAACATACGAATCATCGCACAAACTTGCGGCAGGCGGAATAGGGCTGGCGGCATTGCTAGGCCTTATTTCCGTGGTGTTGTCCATCCTGGGGCTGGTCAACGTCTCCCCATTTTATATGGCAGGGATTAGCGCCATAGCGCTGGGTGTTGCCATGTTGTTGGCGGGCGGATTCACAACCGAATGGTTTCGGGCACCGCGTGAACACTTCTTTTTTGAAGGCGAAAACGCGATGAGCACCGAAGTAATGGCGGGCGTGGGTGGAATCGTTCTCGGCATCCTTGCGCTGATGGGCATTGTGCCCGACGTGCTCTTGTCGGTGTCGGTTCTCGCGTTCGGCGTGTCGCTATTCATGTCGAGCTGGAGCAGCGCCATGCACTTTTCAGGCATTAAATGTCTGACCGGTCTCGCTGGCATTGTTCTCGGAATCCTCGCGCTCACTGGCATTACGCCATTGGCGCTGACATTGGTCGGATTCCTCGTGCTCGGTTTCGGCACATTGTTTAGCGGCTCAATCTTGAGCAGTAAATATATGTACGCAGCCGGTGCGACTGCGTAATATAAAAGCACGCGCTGATTGCGCATATTGATAAAGACCCTTTCGCGATAAAACGCGGAAGGGTTTTCTTTTAAAGAGTTCCTCGAGGCAGTTCGTGATTTTTCTTCTTCCCTCGTGCGACCTCACCGCACAACATCCGGCCCATGCTAAGACGCGCTGCTTTATTGTTTTTCGCATTCGCGTTCGTTTTCAATGGACGCGCGGAACTTGCTTACGGAACCAACGGTATCGTTGCGTCCGTCAATGACATCGCCACCCGAGCCGGGATCGACGCAATGAAACACGGTGGAAACGCTGTCGATGCCGCAATCGCGACTGCATTAACTCTTGGCGTGGTCGATGGCTACAATTCCGGGATTGGCGGTGGCTGTTTTATTTTGATTCGTGAGAAAAATGGAAAATTTCTCGCTATCGACGGTCGCGAAATGGCGCCGCATGCCGCGACTCGTGACATGTTCATTCGCGATGGCAAAGGTGACACCGAACTGAGTCAGACCGGTCCACTCGCCAGCGGCGTCCCCGGCGCGCTGGCGGCTTACGACCTGGCCTTGCGCAAAGCCGGCAAACTCAGTTTGAAATATCATCTGCTCGCCGCCGCGCAAATTGCCGATGACGGTTTCCCTTTGGATAAGAGCTACGCGAAAACTTTGCAAACCTCCTCCACGAATCTTATCAAGTTCGATGGTTCGCACGCGCTTTTTTGGAAACCGGATGGAACGATCTACAAACGCGGCGATATTTTCCGCCAGCCGGACTTGGCCAACACTTATCGGCAAGTCGCCAAACACGGGCTCAAATGGTTTTACGGCGGACCGTTCGCCAAAACGACAGAGGCGTGGATGCAAAAAAACGGCGGGATTATGACGGCGCGCGATTTGGCTAATTACCGTCCGATCCTTCGTGAACCGATTATTACAACCTATCGTGGTTATGAAATCGTTTCATTTCCACCGCCAAGTTCCGGAGGGGTGCACCTTTTGGAAATGTTGAACATTCTCGAAACGCGCGACCTGAAATCGCTCGGGTTTCAATCGGCCGATAGCCTGCACCTCATCGCCGAAGCGATGAAGCTGGCCTTCGCCGATCGCGCCTATTGGCTGGGCGATCCGGATTTTGTCAAAGTCCCGCGCGGATTAATCGACAAAAAATACGCGCACCAACTCGCCGCTAAAATCAATATGGAACACACTGTTCCCGTCCAACACGGCACGCCTGAGGACGCGAATGAAAACGTTTTCAAAAAACACACGACCCATCTTTCGACTGCTGACGCACATGGCAACTGGGTCGCACTAACGCAAACGGTCAATACCAGCTTCGGTTCAAAAGTCGTTATCCCCGCTACCGGCGTCGTGATGAATGACGAAATGGACGACTTCTCCGTTCAACCCGGCATGACCAATTTCTTTG
>JAICXV010000485.1 GCA_025934545.1 Verrucomicrobiia bacterium | reverse complement strand
GGTCACGAGCTTGCCGTCCTGGCCTGCCAGCGGACCGTCGTTAACTGCGAATTGCATTTGAATCGTCGGCGGATCAATCGGCACGAAGGGTAGGGGAGCACGATCCGGCGTGTCTGTAATCGTTTCGCCAATGAAAACGTCTTCGAAGCCGGCGATGCCGATGATGTCTCCGGCGTGTGCTTCCTGAATTTCGATACGCTTCAAACCTTCGAAATGGAAAATCATCGTCACTTTGCCCGTGGATTTGCGTCCATCACCGTGCAAGCACGCAGCCGGGTCACCCACTTTCACTTTTCCGGCATAAATTTTTCCGAAGGCAATACGACCCAGATAATCTGAATAATCGAGATTCGCGACGAGCATCTTGAACTCCACACCTGCATGCGCGCGTGGCGGCGGAATGAATTTGATGACCGCGTCAAAGAGCGGTTCCATCGTCGTCGTCTTATCTTTGATGTCGATCTTCGCGTAACCTTCCTTGGCGCTGGTGTAAACGACGGGAAAATCCAACTGCTCATCGGTTGCGTGCAGCGAGACGAACAGGTCAAAAACTTCATCCAATACGCGATGGGGGTTGGCGTTGTCGCGATCAATCTTGTTAATGACGACAATCGGCTTGGCGCCGGCTTCGAGGGCTTTGCGGAGGACGAAGCGCGTTTGCGCCTGTGGACCGTCCGCGGCATCGACGACGAGCAAAACGCCGTCGATCATATTCATGATACGTTCTACTTCACCGCCGAAATCGGCGTGTCCGGGGGTGTCTACGATGTTGACGTGGAAGTCTTTATATTTGAAAGCAGCGTTCTTTGCGCGGATGGTGATGCCTTTTTCACGTTCCAGGTCCATCGAGTCCATGATGCGTTCTTCCGAGGAAATGGCCTGATTGGCGCGAAATGTCCCCGACTGTTTGAGCAAACAGTCCACCAGGGTCGTCTTGCCGTGGTCAACGTGTGCGATAATTGCAATATTACGAATATGTTCCATTAAATTAGAGCCGCGTAATGTGCCTTGTCTGTGGCAAAGGTCAAGTTGCGATACCGAGCGCGGAACTGCGATTTGTCGGTTTATTCGAAGTGGACGACCAAGTCAGCGGGTGTTCTCAGGTGACGAAGAACGATGGTTTCTGAGTCGGCACCAAATTCGACTGCCTGAGCGCAGTCAACCTTCTTAATCTTACGCATTTGCGGATGCCTTAATCGCAAACGCACTTCTTCGACGACATGCCGCGTGGGCGGATCAATGGTAACCCGCATCGTCCCGTCGGCTAACGCGTCGATTCGATAGCTAACGTCACCAAATTCTGTTGGCGCGCCGGTGACGGCAACGTGCTTTCCATTTTCAAGCCATGCGCGCGGAATTCCCTGGCCGAGCCAGAGCGTGTCGCCGTCTTCACGCACCAAAAGATTTCGCAATAATCGCAACTGTTCGGTGCACGAATATAGATGCGGCAGCGTGAAATGATTTTCGCCGGTGGCAATCATCGTTACTTCGACCGGGGAATACGTTTCGCGGGTCATGCCGAATGCAAGGAACGACCAAAAGCCGAGCAGCGTCTTGCGCACTTCGTCGCGCTTCATCTCGTTCATTAAATAGCCAAACGTGTAGGCGTGATCGATGCCGCACTCGAATTCTGAAACCCCGGCGAGCAGCCCACCGCGCTTTTCCAGCGCATCGACAATCCAGGTCGCCCGCCGGTCGTTTGGCGAAAGAAATTCTGTTTCGAGAAGCGATGCTGCGACCAGGCCGTAGTAATCGCCGCCACGGTATTTGCTCATCTTCAGAAGACGGTGTGTGTCTGGTTCCATCGGCAGAATGGTTTGTCCGTCGCGCACAATTGCTGACGCTTCCATCGAATCCAAAACGTCTTTTCGATATCGATCGGCTTCGTCCGAAAATTTCTTTCCTTCAGCAAACCCGTTCTCTTCCAGCGCTGCGCTCGCAAGCTTCATTCCTTGGGCGCACCATGAGTTGCCTAGAAAATTGAAAACCGGATATTGAAAATCGTTATAGGGTCGGAATTTGATCAACCCGCGCATAGGACCAGTCGTTGGCGCGAGTTTACGTTGGTCGTAGAGCCATTGGCATTGTTTGATCACGTTCGGAGCGACACGCCTAAACCAATCCCGATCAGCGGTCATCTGGTAATGTTTCGCCAATCCAACTAGAAATGCGCCGGGGTCGGTCAATCCGCAGGCCTGCGTATACAATCCATTCGTATTCTGAAAATGAATTTGTGTGTCCAGAATCTGCGATGCGTAGTCGCGCAACCCGTATTGATCCAGCGCGATCGTGTGCATGGAAACACTGCAGCCGAACATCTCTTCGTAAAACCCGGCGCCATCGTGCGGTTCGATGAAGCCGTTTATGGTGTCCGCGTTCAGCATCGAATACATCAGCCATCCGTGATACGCCTCCTCAACGCGCGAATCGGGCACATCAAATCGTTCTGCCGGTTTCAGTCGTGCTTTCCAGAATGTGGTCGTCGCATTTTCCTTGGATTCAAATTCGCTCGATGATATCGCCGAAGCCGAAGTTGGAACCGGATATTTAAATTGCAAAAAGCACGATGCCGTTCCGTTCATTTCGCTGCTCAATGGAAAACTGCGGCAGCCCTTTTCCCAAACCATTGAGATAGTTTTGGGTAACGGCTTTCCGTCCAGCGACGTCGCTGAAAATTTGACGTAAGCAAACAAATCGTGGGTCGCACTGAAACCATCAGACGCGCCAAACACGGTTAGATCGTATTGTGCGCCGCCAATCTTCCGACTTAAAGTGAGCACCGGAATCCACCCTTCTAAAAGCCTGCGACCGAATGGAATACCGTCTTCGCCAAATGCGACCGGGGGATCACCGATTTCAAACCACGCCGCCGGGACTGCGCTCCACGGGCTGACATCCAGCCGGCCGAGCCGATCGACACCGATATCAAGCGGATGTGTCGGCACGCCGACGATTTCGCGCGGGTATTTCATGGGCGGATAAAAGCCGGAAATTTTTTCAAAAGTCGGATCGGCATCATCCTTTTGCAGAAGCGCAGCAACAGGCTCAGGTGGTGGGTGGCGGACGGCTTTTAATTCCGCCGCAGTTAATTGCAATTGGTTTTTCGGCGTCGCTTCGACGTGCAACTCGCGAATTGCGCCTGATGCCTTCGCCTCTTTCGGGTCGTCACTAACTATGTTGTAAGGTTTGTCTTCGGTCCCGTAATACTTTCCTGCTCTTATTAGTTTGGGCGCGCCCGAAAATCCGCGCCGCCGTTCAATCGTGCGCAGTTCGACCCATTGATTTCCAAGCAGGTATTGAAAGCGCACATGATCCTTGCCGAGTTGCATTCGCAGGGTGTGCGGAAAATTGAAATCAACGCCGCGATGATCCACTTCGTTCGTTTTCCCGTTCACAACGTCGATGCTGTAAAACCGGCCGAACGGC
>JAICXV010000392.1 GCA_025934545.1 Verrucomicrobiia bacterium | reverse complement strand
TCGCTCACTGATCCGGAAACGGTTTACGCCGGCGTGGAAGACGCTGCCATTTTTAAAACAACGGATGGCGGCAAAACATGGAAGGAACTGCCGAACTTGCGCAAAGCCAAAGGCGCCTTGTGGCAACCGGGCGCCGGCGGCATGGCCGTTCACACCATCATTCTCGACAAGAAAAATCCAAAACGCATCGTCATCGCGATTTCTGCCGCCGGCGCGTTTCGCACTGATGACGGCGGCACGACATGGAAACCGATCAATAAAGGTTTGAAGTCGCAATTTGAACTTCCCGATCCGGACGCCGAAGTCGGACATTGCGTCCATCACATCGCGGCGCACCCGTCGCGTCCCGATGTTCTGTTCATGCAGAAGCATTGGGATGTCATGCGCAGCGATAACGCGGGCGATATGTGGAATGAAGTCAGCGGAAATCTGCCGACCGATTTCGGTTTTCCCATCGACGTCCACGCGCACGAGCCAAACACCATTTACGTCGTGCCCATCAAGAGCGATGCCGAGCATTTTCCGCTCGACGGCAAACTGCGCGTTTATCGCAGTCGCAGCGGCGGCAACGATTGGGAAGCGCTCACCAAAGGTCTGCCGCAAAAGGATTGCTACGTGAACGTGTTACGTGACGCGATGTCGGTCGATAATTTGGAGCCGTGCGGAATTTATTTCGGCACGACTGGTGGACAAGTTTATGGCTCACCGGATGGTGGCGATTCGTGGACGGCAATCGTGCACGATTTGCCCGCGGTGCTGTCAGTCGAGGCGCAGGTTATTCCATGATTCGCGTCGTTCTTCCATATCACCTTAGGAATTTGGCGCGAACGGGCACGGAAGTTCAAGTGGATGTGCCGGCACCGGTTACTTTGGGCGCGACCTTGTCCGCGCTCGAGGCTGCTTATCCAGTGTTGCAAGGGACAGTCCGCGATCACGGCACATTGAAACGTCGTCCGCTCGTCCGGTTTTTTGCCTGCAAAGAAGATCTTTCCAACGAGCCGCCTGATATGCCTTTGCCCGAGCCGGTTATAAATGGCAAAGAGCCTCTGATGATTGTCGGCGCGATGGCCGGCGGCTGATTGCCGTTGCGCTGCTTGCATTCCGCCGCCGGTAAATTAACCTCAACAAGCGATTTTTTATGCAATTGAACAATGACGAGATACGCCGTTATTCGCGGCATCTGATTCTCCCGGAAGTCGGGTTGGCCGGACAAAAGAAAATCTGTTCGACGACCGTCCTGTGCATCGGCGCAGGCGGGCTCGGCTCACCGATCGCGATGTATCTCGCCGCCGCGGGCATCGGCAAGATCGGCCTTGTTGATTTTGACACGGTCGATTTTTCCAATCTTCAACGCCAAATCATTCACGGTACGAGCGACGTTGGCCGTCCGAAAGCGGAGTCGGCAAAGGAAACGATCAACAGTATCAATCCAAACGTCGAGGTCGTCATTCACAACACCCGTATCAGCAGTGAAAATGCGATGGATCTCATTGCCGGATACGACATCGTCGTTGACGGCACCGATAATTTTCCGACGCGCTACCTGACCAACGACGCTTGCGTGTTGTTGAAAAAGCCAAACGTTTATGGCTCAATTTTCCGCTTTGAAGGCCAGGCCAGTGTGTTCGCGCCGCACCTCGGCGGCCCGTGTTATCGTTGCCTTTATCCCGAACCGCCGCCGCCGGGCATGGTTCCAAGCTGCGCCGAAGGTGGCGTGCTAGGCGTGTTGCCGGGTATCGTCGGCTGTATTCAAGCGACGGAAATTTTGAAACTCGCGTTGGGCAAAGGCAGTTCGCTCATCGGCCGGTTGTTGCTTTTCAACGCCCTCGATATGAAGTTCCGCGAGGTCAAATTGCGTCGCGATCCGCAATGTCCATTGTGCGGCGAAAATCCGACTATCACCAAGCTGATCGATTACGAAATGTTTTGCGGCATCCAACCGCAAGCGCCCGAACTGGACGCAAATCCTGACGAAGTCAACGTCCAGGAAATGAAGCGTGCGTTAGACGATCCGAAGCTTGGCATTCGGGTCATTGATGTTCGCGAGCAGGACGAGCATGAAATCGCGCATATCAAAGGCGTACCGCTCGTTCCGCTGAGCCAATTGCACGAGCGTTTCACGGAACTCAATCCGAACGAGCAGATTTATATTCATTGCAAAAGCGGCGTGCGCTCGCTGAAGGCATTGAAATTCCTGCGCGAACAGGGTTTCAAATACGTCAAGAGTGTCAAAGGCGGGATTTCCGCGTGGTCGGATGAGATCGATCACAACGTGGCAAAATATTAACAGCTGCTAACAGGTTGTTCACCGTTCGAAGACGGCCCGGCGGATTTGCCGGGCCGTTTTCTTTAACGCTTCGAGGGAGCCGGTCAACCAAATCCACCGATTAACTGACAACTAACTCAGGTGCGCGCCTGACCGATTGTTGAGCGTCAATCAACCGGCAAGATTCAGGCGAAGCGTGGCACGAAATTTCAAAGTGCAATCGCTGTGCCAACGCTTCGCAAAATTTTTTCATTTCGCAAAATAAAGTTTTCGTCGTCCACTTGATTTTCACTTTTGTCGTGCGCATCATGTTCCTCCATTTCGCTCTAACAACAGCCCAAGCACAGATTTTTTATGGCCAAAACAACGGTGAAAAAAGATTTGCAGTCCTCAAAAAATACCAAAGAAACCAACGGTCACATCAGTAAGAAAGATTTAGCAAAAACAGTCGCAGCAGCAGTAAAAGGAAACGCCGAGACTCGCGTGGAAATCGCCGCCGGACGCGACTTCGCGGCGGGCGCGACGATGATGAAGAGTTCCACCGGCATTGATTTGACGGAGAAAATCAAAGAACTGCTCCGCCTCGCCAAGGAACAAGGCTATCTTACTTACAACGACATCAACGAAGCGTTGCCTGATGGCGTCGTTTCCGCGGATGACCTCGACGAATTATACAGCAAACTGCGCAACCTCGAAGTCGAGATCGTGGACCAGGCTGAAGTCGATCGCGTCAAACAGCCCGAACCGGAAGAAGAAGAGGACAAGGTCCGTCTCGACATCCTCGACGATCCCGTCCGCATGTATCTCAAGCAAATGGGCCAGGTCCCGTTGCTGACGCGCGAGCAGGAAGTCGAGATTTCCAAACGCATCGAGGACGCCGAGAACGAAGTAAAACGAATTATCTACGGCTTCGGTTTCGCCGGCAAAGAGCATATTGCCCTCGCCGAAAAACTCATTTCCGAACCGCCCAAAGAACGGTTTGACCGCGTCATCGTCGACAAAAAGATCGAAGGCCGCGAAAACCATCTCAAAGACCTTCGCAAACTCGTCAAAGTCGCACGCGCGCTCGACGAAACGGTCGACCAAAAATACAGCGCCTTTCTCGAAGCCGCCAAAACGACTGAAGGCCGCTCACAAAAAGAATTTCAAAAGGCCGACGATAAACTGCAAAAGTCGTTCCCGAAGTTTTTCTACAAGCAAAAGGTCATCGAAGAGATGGGTCTGGTCGCCGAGAATATTCACGACAAAATTCAGGCCAGCTTGCGGATGATCGCTGAGTTGGAAACGCAGCGCAAATCGACGGCGCAACAGAACATTATCCAGGCTGAAGAACGCAAGATCCAGGCTCTGGAAGCTTTCGTGCGCATGCACCAGCAGGACTACATCAAGGCTTACCAGCAATTGCAGTATTTCAGCCGCAAAGCCATTCAGGCAAAGACCGAAATGGTCGAAGCCAACCTGCGCCTCGTCATTTCCATCGCGAAAAAATACACCAATCGCGGCCTTTCCTTCCTCGACCTGATTCAGGAAGGCAACATGGGCCTGATGAAAGCGGTGGAGAAATTCGAATATCGCCGCGGTTATAAATTCTCGTCCTTCGCCACGTGGTGGATTCGCCAGGCCATCACCCGCTCCATCGCC
>JAICXV010000486.1 GCA_025934545.1 Verrucomicrobiia bacterium | reverse complement strand
GGCGGACAGAGTTCCCGCGGGCTGGGAAAATAAAGTTATGCACGCCAGCTTCCACATCGGCAGTTCCGCTCTCATGGCATCCGATGGCTGTGAAACAACTGCCAAATTCGAAGGCTTCAACCTCGGAATCACTGTCGCCACGGACGCCGAAGCCGAAAAAATCTTCAACGCACTCGTTGCCGGCGGCAAAGTGACCATGCCGCTGACCAAAACATTTTGGACCAGCAAATTCGGCATGCTCACCGACAAATTCGGCGTCGGCTGGATGGTCAGCGTCGAACACTAAAGTTTCGCATTCCGATTTGGACAGTCGCCCAGGTCCCTACGGACTGCGGCGACACAGCGAGGCCGTTGCAAACGGCCTTGCGTCGACGCCGCTTTTGGATTTACGCCCTAGCCACTTGACACCCCATCGCCCGATTGCGACCATAACAATCGCGAAATGAGAAGGTGGATCATAACAGCCGCACTTGGTTTGCTGGTTTTCTGCGCCGGCACGCGCGCAACCACTTTCCTTGAAGTCGAGAGCGCCTATCTTGGCGACGGCTGGTTCAGCTATCGCGTCAAACTTTGCAACGATCCCTTTGTCGGCGAGGCCCTCGTCAACACCTTTGCGCTGACGTTCACCAATTGGATCGAAAACGGCGTCCCGCCGACGGACTGGACCAACAATGTGCCTCAATCGGGTTGGAACTATGCGTTGACGAATTGGTGGCAGGACCGTCCTTACGAACGAACTTTTTACGCCCGGAGCAGCGAGCGCACCTATCGATTTGCACCCTACGGCTGTATCGTCACTTTTTCGCTCATCCCGAGCGAGGTCACCGATGGCCAATGGTTCTTTACCAGTGAGAACATTGTCGGGTACGCCCAACTTCCTTGTTTAATACCATGCCCTCCGGATCAGGCCGACGCCTCGCCGCCCGATTACGAATACGATTGGAAATTGGTTCCAGACATTGAAATGGGTCCGCTTGTCCTCACCAACGGTCGTCCGTTCGGCATCACCTACATTTGGCCTGCGTCGGGCCTCGTTGAAGTCCAGAGCACCTTCGACTTCAAAAACTGGTCGCCTATAACACGCATCAACGGAACGGGCGGAACAACAACATGGACGACCAACACGCCCATCGATCTGTCTGGCTCCAATTTCCGCGTCCAACTCATTAGCGGCAATATTTTGGGCAACATAATTCAAACCAAACCGACCACTTCCGCGCTGCATTGCACACCCAACGGCCACACCGTCACAATCGATTTCAATGCTACCACCGACGGCCCGTACCTCGTCGAAGCCCGCACAATGCAAAACAAAGCGGTCGCGTCCACGACGACAATCGTCAAAGCTGGCAAAGCGACCGCCTCCTTCGTCACGGACAACCTGCCAAACATCGTAACGTTCTCTGCCAAACCGCAGTAACGTTTCTTTGAAGCTCCGTTCTTTCGTAGCGCAGGTTGGCAACCTGCCGTATCGCAGGTTGTTAACCTGCGTCGCTTCGACTCACCACCCGTATTGAGCCGCTCATTCGCCTTGTTTCACCTTCCCGCAAAACTTACTCTTCCAATCCGTAATGGCTCACGACGTCTTCATCAGCTACGCGCCGGGCGATCAAGCCGTTGCCGAATCCATCTGCGCCGGTTTGGAGCTAAAAGGCATCCTTTGCTGGTTCGCCCCTCGCGATGTCCCTGTTGGCGAAAAGCGCAATGAAACGGCTTTCACCGCACTCCGCAAAGCGCGTCTAATGCTGGCTCTCGTTTCCTCCAGATCCAACGCTTCGTTGCACAACTATTTTGAAATTGAGCTGGCCTCAATGGAACCGCGTCCGATCATCGTTTTGCGACTGGAAGATTGCACGCTCCCAGACGGCCTGAAACGTCTTCTCAGCACCTCCGAAACTATAGACATGTTCGGCGCGCCCATGGAACAGCGCCTGCCGAAGTTGGTCGAAGCGGCCCGTCGCATCATCGGCTCCGATTCAGCCGAGATGGCGTCATTTCTCGACGACAGTGGCGGGGAGGATGATAGTTTCGCACCAAAGAAAGACGTTGCGATGACCTCGCGAATCACTCACCGCATAATTGCTGGTGCGCCGATTGACTTGGGACAACTTTTTCCAGACGCAAAGCGCCCGGAACAACCAAAAACCAATTCCGACGCCTCTACCACCAACACCGCATTGCCGTTAGCGACAGTCGACAAGGTCCATTTCTCCATCACCTCGCCGCGTTCCGTCGCATCCGGCTCATCGTTCGTCCTCGACGTGTGGGCGCATCTCGAAAGTCAACGCCAGGAAGTTCTCAACCGCGCGCGCGACGCCGCTGGTCTCGACGAAATCTCCGCGCGCGTGAAAGGCCCACTTAAAATTGCCCGTGGAAAAGTTCTCTTCGTGCACCTCACCATCGCCGGAATGTCGATCTCCGAGCCGCACGACACCATCTTGTGGGACGGCGAAATCGGCAACGCCACCTTTCCCGTCACCGTCCCTGTTGATGCGGCCGCTGGTTCGCACGCCGCTTCAGCCGCCATCTCCCTCGACGGTTTTCAAATCGCCCGCCTCCATTTCACCGTGACCGTCGGCGCAAAAAAAACGGAGCCCCACGAACTCGCTATCGACGTCAAACATCACAAGAGCGCCTTTGCTTCCTACGCCAGCGTCGACCGTGAGGAAGTTCTCGCGCGCATTCAGGGAATGCAAAAAATCGCGCCCGACCTGAAAGTCTTTCTCGACGTCCTCAACCTCCGCTCCGGCCAGGATTGGGCAAAGAGCCTTTGGGAAGTCATTCCGCAAAACGACGTATTTTACCTGTTCTGGTCCGCCGCCGCCAAAGCATCGCCGTGGGTGGAAAAAGAATGGAAATGCGCCCTGACCACACGCGGCGAAGAATTTATTGACCCAGTGCCACTCGTTTCACCGGAACAAGTTCGTCCGCCCGCCGAACTCGCCCACAAACATTTCAACGACTGGGTCCTCGCCTTCCGCCGCACCTCCACATCTTAACTTTGGTTGTCTTTGTATCCTCTGTGTCTCCGTGTTGAATCCTGTCTTTTCGACAAAACTACAACATTGACAAATTAGCTACTTCATACCACAATCTTTCTCGGCGTCGTAACCAAACGCGCCTGCCGCCGTCATATCCGTGGACGCCGTTCGTCCCTGAAAACCGATGCCGGCGCGTAACAGAAAGACACAACATGCAAACCGCCAATCGCAATTTGACCAAATTCCGTTCCCAGGTGGGTTGCGTCTTTTTGCGGCTTGCAGGCTTTTCAAGCAAAAGTACAAAAGTTTTGGCGTTGAACGACAGTAAAACCAAACACTCCATCCGCGGCTATCCGCGCCTAACCGCGGCTAACTGCGCCGAAAAAATTTATTTTCCAGCACTCAGCAGTGCAGTTTTCCATTTTCCATTTTCC
>JAICXV010000648.1 GCA_025934545.1 Verrucomicrobiia bacterium | reverse complement strand
GGCGGCTTTGCCGTGGCGATTGGAGTCGTGGTCGACGACGCCATTATTGATGTCGAAAATATTTTGCGCCGTCTCCGGCAGAATCTCACCCTGCCCCAACCGCGCTCAGTGTTCTCCGTCATTCTCGAAGCATCGCTCGAAGTGCGCAGCGCGATTGTTTACGCCACATTTATTGTCGCGCTGGTCTTCCTGCCGGTCCTCACCATGACCGGTTTGCAAGGCAAGTTTTTCGCGCCGCTGGCTGTCGCTTTTATTTTGGCGACGATTGCCTCGCTCTTGGTCGCGCTTACGGTGACGCCTGCGCTTTGCTATTTTGTTTTCTCCCGCATCAAACCCCACGAAGAACCGCGCTATATCGGCTGGCTCAAAGAGCGACAGCGCGGTTTGCTGCTGGCAGCGAGTCGTTGGCCCAAACTCGTTATCACCGTCGCGGTTCTGCTTGTGATTGGCGCGTGCGTAACGTTGCCGTTTTTCGGCGGTGAATTTTTGCCCGACTTCCGCGAGCGCCATTTCGTGGTGCAATTCTCGATGGTGCCGGGCACTTCGTTGCCGGAAATGCTGCGCATCGGCGCCCAGGTTTCGAAGGAGCTACTGGAAAACAAAAAAATCCAGTCAGTGGAACAACAGGTGGGCCGCGCTGAAATGGGCGAAGATACATGGGGCCCTCAACGCTGTGAGTTCCATGTCGAGATCAAACCCGATGTCGGCGGTGAAGACGAAGAAACGGCGCAGAACGAAATTCGTGATCTCGTGGCAAAGTTTCCCGGCGCGCAATCCCAGGTAACCACCTTTCTCGGCGATCGTATCGGAGAAAGCGTCAGTGGCGAAACCGCGTCGGTCGTGGTGAATTTGTTTTGTGAAGATCTGGATGTTGCCGACCAAAAAGCGCACGAAATCGCCGGCACTTTGCAAGGCATCAGCGGCGCGGCGGACGTGCAGTTACAATCGCCTCCCGGAATTCCGCGCGTTGCCATTTCCCTCCGATCAGACCGGCTGACCCAATTCGGTTTTCGACCGCTTGAAGTGTTGGATGCGATTGAATTGGCGTTTCAGGGAAACATCGTCGGGCAGGTCTATGAGGGCAATCGCGTCACCGACGTCGCCGTTATTCTCGAGGAAAAAGACCGGCAGAACATGCACAGCATCGAATCATTTATGGTGCAGAACGATTCGGGCTTGCGAATGCCGATCAGTGAACTCGCCGCCATATATACAACGTCAGGTCGCTACAACATCCTGCACGAAGGCGCGCGCCGTCGACAGACCGTCACATGCAACGTAACCGGACGTGACGTTTCAGGCTTCGTCGCCGAAGCGAAACAAAAGATCGCTACACAAGTGCCATTGCCCAAAGGCGCTTACATCGTTTACTCGGGCGCAGCACAACAACAGGCCGCCGCGACACGCGAATTGCTGGTCCATTCAGCGATTGCGGCGGTGGCGATTGTGTTGTTGCTCGCGATCATTTTCGGCAACTGGCGCAATTTGTTGCTGGTGCTCGCCAACGTTCCCTTCGCGCTCGTCGGCGGCATTCTCGCTGCGTTCATCACGGGAATGCTGGGCGATACCGGCAAGGGCGACTTGTCCCTCGGCTCAATGGTTGGGCTCGTGACGCTCTTCGGAATTACCATGCGCAATTCGATCATGATGATTTCGCACTTTGAACATTTAGTGACTCAGGAAGGATTGACCTGGGGACCCGAAGCAGCGCTTCGCGGGGCGACCGAACGGTTGGTTCCCATTTTAATGACCGCACTCGTCACCGCGCTGGGCTTGTTGCCGTTGGCAATTGGGACCGGCGAAGCAGGTCGCGAGATCGAAGGCCCCATGTCGATTGTCATCCTCGGCGGTCTCTTGACCTCCACCATTCTCAATCTTCTCGTTTTGCCCACGCTGGCGCTGCGTTGGGGTCGGTTCGTCGACACACGCGGGCGTTCGGTTGACTAGCCTGCATTGCGCAGATAGATTGCCGCTCGCAATCTATGAACTCGCATCGCATGTCTCGACGTCATTTCATCCAAACCACCGCGCTCGCCGTGACAAGCGCGGCAGTTTCCGCACACGCCAAATCCGGAGTGCATTGGCCGATTGGAACTTTCAATCGCCCATGGATGCAACAGTTCGGCACCAAAACACAACCGATCACCGTGCCACAACGCGCCAATTGGGGCGTCGATGTCGCACTGCGGGGGGCAGAGGAGGCCGGGTATAAATATTTCGGCTACCTCACCAGCATGCCTGACGACCCGTTCAATGGATCGAATGCGACGCCGGAGTATCTGCAAGCGTTGAAGAAAAAGACGAAAGCGCATCATCTCCGCGCGAACATGTGCGCGTTGCGGCAAAAGGACGCATTGCCACTGGACGAGCAAATCAAAGATGTGCGCAAACAAGTGGATAATGCACACACGCTCGGCACCGAATGGTTGCTGACCTTCGGCGTCGAAAAGCCGGAGCATT
>JAICXV010000511.1 GCA_025934545.1 Verrucomicrobiia bacterium | reverse complement strand
CTCCGACAGCCACCAGAAGTATTTGCGGTCCACGCCTGAAAAGATGGCCACGGTTTTGCAGGCATATCTGCACGCGCCCGACAAAATGGAATCCGTTGCACCGACGGTAAAGAAGGCGTTTGAGGAATTTCTGAATTCGAAGCCGGAGCTGTCGGTGATCAACGATATCTCGCCGACGCTGCGCATTGGATCTGGCGAAATGGAACTGCCCGTCGGTGGTCAAGTGACCCTTGGCCACTGGTACATGCCCGATTCCGCAGCGCACGTGATGAATAACTTTCTGTCGCCAGGGCTGAACCCGCATTTGTGGTACAGAAGTTTGCGCGAGGTGAGCAATTTGATGAATAGCGCGCAGCTCTCGCTGTCGGCGTTCCACATCGGCTTTACGACCACAGACGTGGTCGTTAGCACTCTGTCCGAGTCGATCAAATCGTTTTACGACGGGAACTTTGCCCACGCCGCCGCAAAGCTCGCAGAAGTGCCGATTTCACCGATCAGTAACGTTATGCGCGGTTATCAGCTTCGCAAAGCAGTGCTCAAGCCGGATCAGATTGTCGATCCTGCATTGCAGCAGCTGGTGAAGTTACTGGAGGCAGGAGGCGGGCGGATTGCGCAAGACTCATTCTGGCAGACCAGCTTCACGCGACGAATGAAGCGCGCATTTGCCGAGGCAAGGGTAGCGCTCTACTCTGGGGACTTCAGCGACGCATCGATATCCGGTATGTTAGGAGCCGCGCGCGTAGCGTTCGCGGCGCTCGAGCAACTGTCGCGTCCGATTCACGAAGTGATCGTTCCGCTGCAAAAGCTGGGCGTGTTTGCCAGCATGGCGAGCTACGAGTTCCAACGGCTGGGACCTAACGCCACACAGGAGCAGATTCGCGACGCGATGCGCAAATGTTGGGATGCTGTCGATAATCGGATGGGACAAATGACCTATGGCAATCTTTTCATACATAGAATGGTGAAAGATGGGATGTTTTTGATGCTGAGGTCTTCGGGCTGGACGCTTGGAAAGTATCGAGTTCTGTCGGGTGCGGTCACCGATACAGCGAAACTGCTACATGGCGCCGCTACAGCAAAGAAGCCGGAGCTTGGCCACGACCTTACGTATATCTTAGCGCTCGGAACCATCCTGGCGACGGTCGGAGGAACGATGACGTATCTGATGACCGGCGAGCGACCTCACGGCCGAGATTATTTCCAACCACGGACCGGCGATCGTGATCAGAATGGAAATCCAGTTCGGCTCAATCTTCCTACGTACGCGAAGGACATAATTTCGATGCAGAAGCATCCGATCACGACCTTCGCGCATCAGTTGTCGCCATGGATATCTACGACGTTCGATCTATTATCGAACCGGGATTTCTACAACTACCAGATTCGCAATCCAGACGATCCTCTTTGGAAGCAGGGGAGCGATGTTGCGAAATTCTTGGGACACGAACTCGTGCCTTTCTCGCTCTCTGCCATGCAGGAGATGCAGAGGAATGGCTCACCCGTGTCACGCCAAGCCCTCACAATGTTCGGAGCTGTCCCTGTTTCGACGCGCGACACAATGACGCCCGCGCAGGAGCTCGCTAGTGAGATCATGTCCGCGAACATGCCGTCCTCTCCGATTGATCGAAACAAATTCGACAAAAACAAATTCCTCAAGGACATCATTCAGCAGATCAAAGCGGGGCATGCCGAACAGGGAAAGAAGATGCTAGCTGACGGTCTGGACAAAGGTATCCTGGATGTGAATACAACGCGTCTTCTGATGGATCACCTGAAGTACACGCCGCTGCAGTTCCAAGTTCATCACTTCACCCCCGAAGCCTCCATGCGCGTCTTCCGCATCGCGAGCGACGCCGAGAAGAACCAGCTACGCGGCATCATCTCCGTGAAGGTTCTCGGCTCCAAGACGCTCGCGCCCAATCAAAAGGCCGCCTACCTCAAAGAGCTGCAGAGCAAGATACCGGCCCTTCGAGCAGCTGAGTCAGGGAATAATTGAGCGCAAGCCGCTGATAACTTTGAGGTTGATCGTCGGCAATAAAGTCTATCCGCTCGGTTTCCCTGCGGGTAGATGCAAATAAACTCTTCCAAAAGTTTGGTTTCCCAAAAGGCGGGTCGGCCGTGGCTCGGAGACGAGGTGGAATTTAGACTGTCCACTAAGCGCGTAATGCATTTTCATAAGTACAAGCCGGACGATATTGTATATAATCTTATGAACGTCCCTTACGGCTTGACTTCACCGTGCGCCGTGTTCGAAGGTCTTAAGCGGGAAGAGCATGAACAAAGCATATGCTACGTTTCTCGGCCAAAACAGCGGTTCGTAGGGGAAAATATGTCTGTTCCTTTAGGGGCCGGCTGGGTGTTTTTGGTCTTTATCAATGTCTCGCTCGAAGTGTTTGATTGGAGATTCGAAAAATGTGACGAGCTTGACTCAAGGTTCCCTAAAGGGTATTCAAGTCGGTTCGATAAGAAACTATGGCCTCTATAACCCTCACGCAGTACGTTGAGTCGCTGGGCTCGCCTCCTGCCCGGGAGTTCCGCCCAACTCCTTTCATTTGCGAGGAAAGCGATTCGCTTACCCTCTATTTTGAAAACCAGGCGTCCTACGGAGACCGAATTGATAACTTTCTTACGGTCTTCAAAAGTTTCGAGACCGACGAAGTTGTAGGTTTCGAGTTGAAGGGCATCGCCAGAAAGATGCGCGATCTGCACGCCATGATAATCAATGCGAAGACCGCTAAGGTCCACGTGCGGCTGATCATAATGACGTATATCGCAGAAACTCCCGCCAATCGGGAACTTTATGACGACCTCATGCAGAAATCTAGTCAGCTGGACGACGCGGCAGTTCCGGTCGGCGTGTAAGTATCCACCCGAGGCATTGAGAGCGGCGAGTACGGAACCTCCGCGCCCTTATATATTTCGGTGGTTACGCGAGACGCGTGCCCGGCAAATCCCTGTGCTGCGTCCATGCCATGTTTGAGAATGATTTCGGTGATCGCATGTCCGCGTAGACGGTACGCCGTCTTGCCTTTGATCGCTCGGACGCCGCACGCCCGCAGAAATTTGTTTACGCCTCGATAACACGCGATTTGCCGCTGGTTATCGTTCACTGCCGGCACGAGGTGCTCATCCGCGGCGGACGCGTTCGGCCTCACCGACGTTAGCAAGCCAACGAGCTCGGGCGAGAGCGCCACCAGGCGTTCCTTCGCCTTGGGTTTGTAGTCGGCCTGTGTGTGCAGTTT
>JAICXV010000085.1 GCA_025934545.1 Verrucomicrobiia bacterium | reverse complement strand
CTCCAGCCCGTGCGAGCGCACGACGGCCTGCGCTTTTTCCTCCATGGCACGCGCTTGGTCTTTGTCGCCGCGCGAGAGATAAATCATCGCAAGTTCATGATAGGCGTCAAAGTGGTACTGCTCACTCGGCAGCCTGGTGACCTCTTTCAATTGCAAAATCGCGTCGTCGATCGCGCCGGTCTTCTCCAACGCTTTGCTGTAGAAATAGTGGGCATCGTCGGATTGCGGATTTAAACGGAGCGTTTCACGGAATTCTGCGATCGCTTCGTCAGTCTTTCCCGCCGCCAACAAATCGTCGGCCAGATTGCCGTGAAGAATCCACGAGTCGGGATTTTTCGCCACAGCCGCGCGATACAAAACAACGGAATCGCGATACAAGCTTGCCTGTTGCGCCGCCTTCAGAGACAAGGCCGCGGCGATCAACGCAACCGCGCCGATTTTTAATTTGTTATTCCTGATTTGCGCCAAACCCGCTCCTGCCAACGCGACCAAACCGATGATGGCGATGTGTTGGTAGTGATCAGCCACTAAGGAAAACTTCATGAAGCCGGTATCGGTCAATCCCATGACTGGAAATAAACCGATAACGAAAAAAGCAGCGGCCACCAATACGGCGCGGCCAGCTCGGCTCTTCCTCCTCCGCCATAACGCGAACGCCAAAATTGCGTCCGCAACTAAAGGCAAAACCCAAACTCCAGAACTCAGCGGAAGTTTCGGCGGCGGATAAACAAATGCCAGGTTTAGTGGCAGGATTGCCTTATAAAAGTAGAACCAGATTACCGCGCCGGCTTGTAAACCTCGCTGTGTCATGCTCGCATCACGGATGCCTCCCGCATTAGCGTGCGCCATGAACCACACGTTCAAGAGTCCAAACACCAACGCCATCGCAAAAAACGGCGCTATCCGAAGGATATCGCGTTTCGTTAACGGTCGTTTCCACCAAAGGAGCAGGAGCAAAATCGGCGGCAGGATGGCGACGGAAATTTTGCTCACCAACGCCAAGCCAAAGCTAGTCAGGCTGCCGACGTAATTGCCGGGACTCCTCCCCGTTTGTTCGGAGCGCAGATAAAAATATGCGCTCAACAAAAAGAACAGCATGGCCAACGTGTTCTTCCGTTGTGCGATCCAGGCGACGGACTCGACGTTCACCGGATGAACGGCGAACAAAAACGCGCCGATGAACGCTCCCGGGACAGTCAGCATTTTCAGGATTCGCCAAATCAACAACGTCGCGCCGATATGCAGGATCGTATTGATGAGGTGGTAACCGAGCGTGCTGTTGCCCCACGCGCGCCATTCGAGGCACAGCATCGCTTGCGTCAGCGGCCAATAATCCGGCAAGGTCGTCGAGAACCAGATCTTTTGATACCCGGCTTCCCCGCAACGTTGGAGCAGGTCTTCGTCATCGAGAAGAAATCCGCCCCGCAAAGAGGGATAATAAATGGCAAATACCGCGACGACTATTACTCCGACGCCCAACATAACGAGCCGTGATTGTTGTCGCTGCGCCGACGCGCTTACAGTCGAGCGCGTGGATCGCGTTTGATTGCCGGTTGCCGCGCTCATTCGGTATAGGCGCGTTTTTGCGCGTATTTTTCGACGCGCTTCTGCAAATCCGCCACGAGTTGTTTGTCGCCTTTGCTTGCCGCCAAATCTTTCGCCTGCGTTCCATATTTCACCGCGTCGTCAAACTCTCCGTTGCCCGCCAGCGCTGCTGCTAAGGTGTCCAATATTCCCGGTTCGCCGTACTTTGTTTGGTCCGCCGCCCGAACCGCCAGTTGCTTCGCTTCAAGCTTTTGCTCCGCGCTCGCGTTCGCGTCCGTCGCCAAACTCCATGCCAAATCGTTAGCGGCATCGAGCATGTCAGGCTTGATCCTCAGAACTTCCCGTAAATGCAGTCGCGCGCCGGCGCGGTCGCGGTTTTGTGAAAAGACAGCCGCCAATCGATAATGGATCGTCGCCGGGTCCGGGCTTCCGTTCAGCGCTGCTTCATACGCTTTGACCGCCTCGTCTCGTTTCCCCACTAACATCAAACCATCCCCTAGCCTGCTCTCCACTTGAGCCCGCGCGGTAGAGTTATTGCCGCGATCAAAGCTCCATTGTTTGTCCTCCTTGATGTTCGTGTCCGGAATGGCCAAGGTCGCTTGCAATTGCTCGACCGCCTGTTGCGGCTTGCCGGCGTAAAGAAACGCTGAACCTAAATTGTATCGGACGAAAAAATTATCCGGGTCGGCTTTGACCAGTTCCTCGAGCGCGGGAATGGCGTCGTTATATTTATTGAGGCGGAGGCTCGTCGATGCCACGCCCGTTAATGCGTGCCGATAGCCCGGATGCATTTGCAATGCGCGCCGGAAATATTGCAGCGCCTCGTCATATCGGCCCTTTTCGACCAAATCTTCGCCGAGATTATTTGCCGCCACCCAGCAATTCGGATTCTTCTCCAAGGTATAAGTCCAGATCTTGTCGGCGGCGAAAATTCTCGTCTGTTGGTTGGCCAGAATAATGCACAGCACCAGGGCCAAGCCTAAAATTCCGTTCCGCAATTCAACCGAACGAAGCACCTTCGCCACCCCATAAGCGATAGCTGCTGTTGCAAATGGGAGCGCAAAATATTGCCAGTGATCTGCGACCAACGAAAATTTGTGATAATTTACGCTCACCAATCCCGCGACTGGCAGCAGCATCACCACAAACCCGGCGAGTATAAAAAACGGCGCGCGACCCCAGCGTTTCTGTTGAAGCCATAAAATAGCGACTACCCCGAGCAATGCCGCATCGGGCAAAAAAGCCGTTGCTGTTGCGTTGATGGTCCATTGCGGATAAATCGGGACCAATCCAATCGGCAGAATTGCTTTCCAGACGTAAAACGCAATCGCCCATCCGATTCCCGCCAGACGAGTCAAAAGATCGCGCTGCGCGAAGTCCGCCGACAACGCGTGATGGTTTTGAAACCAAATCGTCACCAGCCCCATTGCGAGGGAAATGGCGAAAAACGGCAGCGTCCGGAGAATATCGCGGCCTTTTAATCCGCGCTGCCACCAGCCGATTCCCAAGAGCACAACCGGCAACGCGACGCCCGCCGTTTTGGCGAGCAACGACAAAGCGAAGGACACTAAAGCGATGATATAGTTTCGTCCCTGGTGCTTAGCGTCGGTTCGCTCCGACCGCAAATAAGCCAATACCGACACCAGCGCGAATAACATCGCCAAAGTATTTTTGCGCTCCGCTATCCATGAGACCGTCGCCGCGTTCACGGGGTGAACCGCCCACAGAGCCGCCGCAAACCAAGCCGGGCTGAACCAACTGTCGCGGCCCCCTTTTCTCTCGAGCAACTCGGCGAGAACGCGCCACAACAGAACCGCATTGGCGGCGTGCAGCAAAATATTCGTTAAATGATAGCCAGCCGCATTGATCCCCCAGAGTCGCCATTCAAACCACAAATCAGTGTAGGTCAGGGGGAAAAAGTCGGTGGGCTTGTTTGATAACCAAAAATATTTTAAACCGTCGCCAGCTTTGACGAAGGCGTTGTGCGTCAACATCAGATCGTCATCCCAAATAAATCCGTCCTTCACCGCCGGCCAATACGCAACGGCCACGAGCGCGACCATGGCCAGCACTGCCAGCCAAAAGCTGGTTGCAGTGCCGCTTGCAGCTCCAGTTGGTTTTGCTGCTTTCCGTGATTGTGATGCGACGACGGCCATGTTGGATCGGTTGGGCTTTGCTGGCGGCCAGTTTATCTTTTCGATGGCTAAAGGTAAATAAAAGCTTCCCGTCTACGCCGTTTGTCAGGCACAACATTCCCGTTTTCATGTAGGTTTTTATCATGCAGCACGATTTCGCCGTCACTGGACACTGGTATGCGCCGTTTAACGACGACGCCATGCGCGATTGGGCGGTCATGCTCCGCAAGCTCTTGCGCGCGCCGCACGTGTCGTTGGGGCTGGTCTTCATGACCCCGCATTATTTCGAGCAGGCCGAACAGATTCTTGAACTGCTCCGTGTCCACGCCCAAATCCCGCTGCTCATCGGCTGCTCGAGCACCAGCCTGATTTTCGGCGCAAATGAAATGGAAGACAAACGCGGCATCGTCCTCGCTCTTTATTCCCTTCCCGGCGCGAAACTGCGCGCCGTCCATTTTACCCAGGAACAAGTCGAAGAAGCGAGCAGCGCTGCCTATTGGCACATGGAAACCGGCCTCACGCCTGAACTCGTTAATAGTTGGCTCGTGTTCGCCGACCCGTTTCATCTCGATGCCGAAACATGGTTGCGTACATGGAACGAAGCCTACGCGCCGAAACCCATTTTGGGCGGCCTCGCCAGTGGCGATATGACCGCGCAGACAACGCAAGTTTATCTCGACGGCGACGTCTTTGATGAAGGCGGCGTCGCGCTAGCGGTGGGCGGCGATGTCGAACTGCGCAGCGTCATCTCACAAGGCTGCACGCCGATCGGCGAAACCTGGACCGTGACCAAAGCCGAGTCCAACTTCATCCACGAAATTGGAAATCGTGCTGCCTATCAAGTTTTGGCCGAAACATTCGAAGCCTTGCCCAAAGCCGAACAACAAAAGGCGCGCGGCAATCTCTTCATCGGTCTGGTCGTCGATGAGTATCTTGAAGACTTTCATCGCGGCGATTTTTTGGTCCGCAACATCCTCGGCGGTGACCCGGCCTCGGGCAGCCTCGCTGTCGGCGCATTTCCGCGACTGGGACAAACCGTGCAATTCCAACGCCGCGACGCCACTGCGGCGACACAGGATTTAAACGCGTTGCTCGAGCGTTTGAAGGAACAAACCGGCACTCACCAGATTTACGGCGCTTGTCTTTGCTGTTGCAACGGCCGCGGCGAGCGCCTCTTCGGCCAGCCCAGCCACGATGCATCGCTGATCCAGGAAAAACTTGGCCCGCTCCAACTGACAGGATTCTTTTGCAACGGCGAAATCGGTCCGATCGGTGACAAAAACTTTTTGCACGGTTACACCGCGTCATTGGCGTTGTTTACGAAGAAGAGCTGAACGTGTCTGAATTGCGTTCCTGCGCGCTCCCTTTCTGCAGTTTGGTGTCCGTAAATCAATGTGCCGTGACGCCATTGGTCTTCGCTAGGAAATCTAAATAGGTTTTAGAAGTTGATAGATGAAACGCTGTACTTCCGGTCGCTAGTAATTGTTCCGTTTGGTTGGAACCAAAACGACGCAACGAAACGGTTCTCGTTCGATCCCTTGCCCTGTCTTCGTCTTGAAGAATTAATTCGTAGCCGTTACCGGATACCTGAAACTGATAAACGTTGCGCCTGTCCGACGAGAAATGCGTGTTCGTCGTATTCCAGCCTTCGCGAGCTATGACCTCTGTCAATAACTTGAAAGAAGTCACTACTCTTGTCCCTTGCGTTTTGTCCAACTTCTCGAAGGCGCTACCGGTCCACCGCCAGACTGCGGGCCAATTCGATTCTACTACGCCAACTGTATGATAAATCGTATTTTTATATGGAAACAGCATTGTTCCAGAAATGCCCCGGTTTTCGTGCCTCTCTACAGCTTCACTTCGAATATGGACCAACACAAGATTATCGCTCGAGTCATCGGTGGGGTAAGAAATCATGGCCCTTAGATCACGCCAGACTAATTGTGCCAGTGTCCCTTGGATTCCTGACCTTCTCTCGCCGATCGTGATAAAAGCCTCGGATTCTCTCCACAATAGTTCAACGTTACCTAGGTCTTTTGCGACGAAATGTAATGTTTTTAGAAAGAGAGTCAGGATAACCGCTAAAGCAATAACCACTGCGGTCGCGAGAACAGTGCTCCTTTGTTTTGTCGCTTTCCGAATTCGCATAGCTGTAATAACCGGGCAATCAGCTCGTCGAGATAATGCCCTCCGGCAGAACTTACGCGAGGAAGCTCTACTGCGCTCTGGCGTCAGGCTTTGAGGAAATATCCCCGCTGCTTATCGTTGATCTCCATGTTCATCCGCTCCATCACTTGGAGCATGTCTTCCCAAACCTTGCGCTTCTCGCTGATCGCCTGATTGCGCAACAGATAGGCCGGATGAAAGGTCGGCATCAATGGTGTGTCGCGAAATGTTTTGAAGTTACCGCGCAATTTTGTGATGCCTTCAGTTTTGCCGAGCAACCCTTCTACAGCCGTCGCTCCCAATGCGACGATGATCTTCGGTTTGATGACATCGATTTGCGCCAGGAGGTAGGGCAAACACGTTTTCATTTCGTCTAAAGTCGGTTTGCGATTTCCCGACGTCTGCCCCGGCGTGTCGGGCCGGCATTTCAAAATGTTCGCGATGTAAACGGTCTCGCGGCTCAGCCCCATTGCTTTGATGATCCGCGTCAGCAACTGCCCAGCTGCGCCCACGAACGGCTCGCCCTGGCTGTCTTCGTCCGCTCCGGGCGCTTCGCCGACAAACATCAGTTCGGCGTTCACATTGCCTACGCCAAACACCACGTTCTTGCGCGATTTGACGAGGTGCGGACATTTCAAACATTCCATCGCGCGATTCCGAATTTCCGCGATGGCCGCTGCGTTGCCATTACCTGTTTGAACGCCTGCACTGGCGGCTACGGGTTCCTCAATCGTAGCCGCCAGTTTCGGCTGCTCGATGGTCGATGAGACCACGGGCAAAGGGTTTGCTTTGGGAAAACTGACGCGCGGAAGCGGCGGCGGCGCCTGCAAGTCTTTCAACGTTTGCGATTCGACGACGACAAATTGCCGGCCCGTCGCTTTAAGCCACTTGAGATGTTCAATCGTTGAATCGACCAGTCGCTGATAATTTTCTGACATTGCGCTGCGACTATATCGAGCTTTCCCCGAGGCTCACGCCAATCTTATTGGAAGTTCTTCACCCGATATTCACCGGCTCAACTCAATCGCATCGGCATCACAACGTAGAGGAACGGTCCGTTGATTTTCAAAACGCCGGGGCTCAATTCGTCGATCAGTTCGACGAACACTTCGTCTTCCGTCAGCGCTTGCAGCGGGTCGATCATGTAGGCGGGATTGAAAGCGATGGCCAGGTCGGGACCTTTGTAATTGATCGCCATTCCTTCGCGAGCTTCCCCGACATCGGGTGAATTGGCCGTAATCGAAAGATTGTTTTTGGTGAAGTTCAGTTTGACCGAATTCGCTTTGTCGCTCGTCATGATTTGAGCACGACGCAACGCTGCGACAAATTCTTCGCGAGGCAATGCGATGCGTTCTTTCGTCTCCGTCGGGATGACTTGGCGATAATTCGGGTAATTACCCTCGACCAGTTTCGAAATGATCAGGACAGAAAATCCTTTTTCGTCTTTCAGCGTTAACGCGACCTGGTTGGTCGTGAACTTCAGTTCGACTTCGCCTTTGCCTTGCAGCAAACGGTTAAGTTCGTTGACTGCTTTCGTCGGGATGATGAACTCGCCCTGGCTACCTTCAGGCACGTCCGTTTCTTCATCAACCAGAGCCAAACGGCGGCCATCAGTTGCCACCATCGTCACTTTGTGGTCTTTGAGGCTGAGATAAATTCCGTTCAAGACATAGCGCGATTCGTCGGTGGAAATGGCAAACGACGTTTTGCGAAGCATATTTTTCAGTTTGTCCTGCGGCAGCGAAATCTTTTTGTTCTCTTTGAACTTCTGGATCGGAGGGAATTCGTCGGCGGACAGGCCGTGAATTTTGTAGAACGACGCCCCTGCTT
>JAICXV010000284.1 GCA_025934545.1 Verrucomicrobiia bacterium | reverse complement strand
TCGCGCTCGCCGCTGCGGAGTTGATGTGTTACGTGCAAGTTATGATCTGTATTCGATACCGGCACGGAGAAGCGTCTGAAATTTCGGGCGTTCCATCTGAACTGCGCGAAATTGGAGAGAGCATCAAACAGGTGGCTCAGAAACATGAGTCTTGTACAGTGCACTGTGACTCTACCGCCGAGACGCTGGGGTGGGATCGATTGTTAAGTTCTCAGGTTCCGTATCACCGCCGGTCCCGTTTGTGCGACCGTGGACGGTGATATGATGGAAGTTTGCGCGGCTGCGGACCAAATGATGAAGTTTGCATCGTTTTTTGGTTTCGATGACGAAACTCCGGACGGATATCATCACCACCATGAATATTGGGAAGGCAATGAATATGTCGCGCCCAATTCAGCGCCATTGGTCATCTGCTGCCGCCGCGGTACCTAACATGTAATGCGACCACTCCGCTATTCCATCAAGGTCACTTTGCACGAGTGCTGCGTGTCGAGGACGCTGAATGAAAAGGTAACTGTTGCTGATCCAGAATTTCGTTTAAAGGTCGACCGGTTGTTCCTGGCAGTTTGACGTTCAACAGTTTCGCTACGGTGGGCGCGACGGAGACATTGTCGATTTCGCCGAGAGTTGTTCCCGGTTTGATTCCGTTCCCACACGCGACGAAGGTGGCGTGTAGTTCCGGGATTTCAGGGTTGTGACCATGACTACCGCGGCCCTCCGGCTTTTCTTCATAGGGCAAAGCGCCTCCAGCCGTGTCGCCGAAAGTGGCGCCGAACTCGGCAAAGAGAATCATATCAGGCGCATGCGGGTCGTCTTTCGGATTGCCGACGCCGTATTTTTGCAATTCTTCCGTGTGAACGATTTTGGAAATGCCTTTTAAGTTTTTGAAGGCTTTATCGACCTTCTTGATGATTGCGTTCCGATTTTTGTCATCGAGGATATAGATCATGCCGGTGCCTGCCTGGCTGACGAAGCGAACCGAACCGCTAGTGGCCTTTTTATTCGTTACTTTGATCAAACCGGCATCACGCAGAACGACATTTGGAAAAAGCATCATGTTGATGGGCGAAAAGCCGTGATCCGAGAGGATGAACAGGCTGGCGTGACCCGGGAAATCTTTCTGTAACTCCTGCCAGATTTGGCCGATTTCTGCATCGGCTTCTTTGATGGCGGCGTAAGCTTCACGTGATTTCGGACCGTGCTCGTGCTGAACATGGTCGGGATTGCCAATGTGTAGCAAGACGAAGTTCGGGCGCTTGTTCGCGATCAATAACTTCAACACACGCAAGTTGATCGCGTCGGTTTCGTATTCCTTCTTACGAACGCCGGCGGGAAATATTTCGTCGACCAAAGAGAATCCATTTTCGCGGCACAGCTCGAGCAGGGTAGGTGTGGTGTACTTGCGATACAGATCTGCTTGGTGAACTTCAGGCGTCGTCCAATCCAGATTTTTCGCATTGCGCGATGCCGGCCAATTGAGGGCGGCGGTGCGGAGGCCGTTGGATTTTGCGATGTCGTAAATGGTGGGAACCTTAACGATCTCGTCTTTGTCCAAAACGGGATCGAAAATTAGCGTAATTTGTTCCTTTTTGGCGCGGTCATAATAATTATTTCCAACGACGCCATGGACCGATGGCGGGACGCCAGTGACCAAAGTAGTATGATTCGGCCAGGTCACGGATGGCGCGACGGCTTTCATCGATTTCGCCCGTGCTCCGACAGCAGCAAGAGCGTGGATGTTCGGCATTTCGGCTTTTGGATCGTCGAAGTAGTAAGCGGCCAAGCCATCGATGGTCACGAGCACGACAATGTTGGAGCGGGCATCGGTCGCATTGACGCGTGCCGTGATGGTGAGTGCGAGCAGCAGGAAAATAGTTGGAAGGAATTTATGAAGGCGCATGGTTCAGCTTTTTAGTGACGGCTATAAGACGTCTGAAACCGCGTTTTCTTCAGATAAAAATTTTGGGACGGTTAATGAGAAACCGAGGACGCACTGCGATCTTGTGTAACTGCGAAAAATATTAGCCGAGTGCGTTTGCGAGATCGGCGATGAGGTCGGCGGTGTCCTCGATGCCGACGGAGTAGCGGACCAGGCCTTCGGGAATGCCCATGGCGGCGCGTGCTTCAGCGGTGCATTCGACGTGGCTGGTCGTGGCCGGTGGTCCGGCGATGGGAGCGACCGCGCCGAGATTGGCGGCGCGATGAGCGTATTTAAGCCGTGGCAGGAACTCGCAGACGGCGGGCCAACCGCCCTTGAGCATGAAACTGAGGACGCCGCCGAAGCCACGCATTTGGCAAAGCGCGATGTCGTGCTGAGGATGGGTGGGCAGACCGGGATAGTTGACCGCGATGACGTTGGTGTGGGTGGAAAGCCACTGGGCGATTTGCAAGGCACTTTCGTTTTGCTGTCGGATGCGCAGGTGCAGTGTCTTCATGCCACGCAAGAGAAGGTAGGCGGCCATCGGGTCTAAAGCCGCTCCAGTAATTTCGCGGAAATGATAGATTTTGTGGACGAGATCCTTTGACCCGCAAACGATGCCGCCCAACGCATCGGCATGGCCACCGAGGAATTTGGTCGCGCTGTGGAGGACGATGTCGACGCCGAGGGCGAGCGGATTTTGATTTAGCGGGGTGGCGAAAGTGTTATCGGCAACGACGATTGCGCCGACTTTGTGCGCGGCCTGGGTAAGCCGTTTTATATCGACAACTTTGAGAGTAGGATTCGTTGGGGTCTCGAGGTAAAGGACGCGACATCCTTGCGCGACGGCACGTTCGACCTGAGCGGCGTCAGTTGTTTCACATAAAGTAACGCGAATGTTGAAGCGCGGCAAAAATTCGAGGAACAGTTTGTTTGTTCCACCGTAGGTATCTTTGACGGACACGACGTGGTCGCCCGGCGAGAGAAGGGTGAAGAGGGTATTGCTGATGGCGGCCATGCCGCTGGCGAAACTGGTGGCGGCTTCGGCACCTTCCAACACCCGAACTTTTTCTTCGAAAGCGCGGACGGTCGGGTTGGTGTTTCTGGAATAGATATGCCCCGGTTGCCGTCCGAGCGCCACGGCTTGCCACGCGCCAACATCGGGATAGCCGAAGGCGACGCTATGGACAACGGGTACCTGAGTGGCGCCCCACCATGAGTCTGTGCATTCGCCGGCCCAAATGGATTTTGTCCCGTAACCTGTGGGTTGTGATTCGCTCATATCGAAAAAGTTTTTTAGTTTTCAGTTTCAGCCGCGGCATTCTTATCGCTAGGTTGAAAATATTGCAGGCAAACAGCAAGCTGAACACGTGTAAAAAGCACACATTTGTAAAACGTTGTGAATCGTCAGCATCGGTTTGTAAAATGCTCTTCAGCATGAGCGATGTTGTAAATGCGCGGTTGACGTTAAAAGTGTTTTTAATGTTTGGCTTGTTGCTGATTGCGTGTGCCGGTCGGGCGGCAGAACCGAGCAGTTTGCGCGAGGCGGCGCAGGCGCGTGGCAAGTTGGTCGGGTTCGCCATGTTTGGTAAGCCGGGGTTGGAGCCGAAATATGATGAGACGGCGGCGCGCGAGTTCAATGTGTTGGTTTGTGAAAATGCGATGAAGTTTGGCAGCGTTTGCCCAAAAGCCCGTGGCCAATATGACTTCAGCGTGCCCGATGCGATCGTCGGTTTTGCGCAGACGAACAAGATGAAGGTGCGTGGCCATTGTTTGGTCTGGCACTTTCAGCAGCCGAATTGGTTTTCGCAAGGGAATTGGTCGAAACAGGAAATGGCAGAAATTCTCCATGAGCACATTCGGACGATGGTCACGCATTACAAAGGGAAAGTGTTCGCGTGGGACGTTGTGAATGAGGCGATTTCTGATTCGAAAGACCCGAAGGAGATTTATCGCAAAGACAATTATTATGACGTCCTCGGCCCGAATTATTTGGACAAGGCGTTTCGTTGGGCGCGCGAGGCTGACCCGACGGCGAAGCTCATTTACAACGAATACGGGACGGAATTTGGCGGACTGAAGTTTGAAAAGATGTTCGAGATGCTCAAAGGGATGAAGGCGCGAGGCGTTCCGGTCGATGGTGTCGGACTGCAAATGCACATTGGTCTGGGCGCGAAAAACCAAACAAAAAAGCTGGCGAGCACGATTCGGAAGTTGGGCGAGTTGGGATTGGAGGTGCAGATCACGGAGTTGGATGTGGCGATGGAATTACCGAGCAACGAGAGAAAATTGCAAACGCAGGCCGAAATTTTTGGCGATGTAGCAGCAACAGCGATGGACGAGCGGGCATGCACCGCGTTGTTAATGTGGGGTTTTACAGACAAGCATTCGTGGCTGCCGCAATTTTCAGGTGGAAAACGCGGGTGTGGGTTGATTTTCGATGAACAATATCGGCCTAAGCCGGCTTATGCGGCGATGCTCAAGGCGATGAAATAGTTATAAGCTGATGGTCATTGATTACGGGACGCTGCGATTTCCTGAGAGCGGCGCTGGCCGGGTTTGAGTTGGGGTTTGGTAATTCGGATCGGCGGTTGAAGGGCTGGTGTGCCGTCGAGCCCTTCAGGAATGCCAACATCGACAGGCGGGGTGAACGAACCTTTTGCTGCGTTGCCGCAAAATCGCCTCGTGAAAACGTCGTCTCCAGAGATAAACCAACCGAGGCGAATGAGGTGATTGTAGGTGTCGGCGATGTAAATAAGGCCGGTGCCGTCAGTGCTGATTCCGTAGGGATATCGAAAGCGCGCGTCGC
>JAICXV010000449.1 GCA_025934545.1 Verrucomicrobiia bacterium | reverse complement strand
GCCGTTGCGGCCGCGCGAAAACTTGCGGATGAATCCGCATCCGTGACGAAAGCGCTTGCTGACAAATCGATCTCGATCGAGAAACGGCTCGCGACATACGAGACATCGCTGGCTGAGCTAAAGTCTCAATGCGAACGACAGCTTAAGACGATTGAAAGTTTCCTTCCGGGCGCAACAAGCGCCGGCCTCGCGCATGCGTTCGACGAACGTCGGAAAACATTCTTAAAACCGCACGGTCGTTGGCAACTTTTATTCGTCTGCTCGGTCTTAGCCTTGGTGGGACTCGGTGCCACTGGCCTGTGGCAAATTCACAACCTCACAACTGCACCACAGTGGAACGAGTTGGTGTTGCTGTGGTTTTCCAGACTACCGATTGCCGTTGCTCTTGTTTGGCTTGCCATGCACGCTAGTCGCGAATCAGCATTGGCGAAACGCCTCGAAGAAGATTACGGGTTCAAATCGGCGACCGCATCATGCTTTGAAGGGTTCCGCAAACAAATGACAGAAGTTGGTTCGGGTTCATCACCGGATTCCCCGCTGACAAAGCTCCTCGCAAACACCTTAAAAACGATCGCGGAACCACCTGGCAGAATCTATCAGGACCATAAGCTGACAATTTCTCCGACCGACGAACTAAAGGAAGTTGCGCAATCGGCAGCGACAGTAGTCACTTCTGTTACGCCGATCGCAAAGCAAAGTTGATGAACGAACCGCAAGGTAACAGAGGCTGCGCTTATGCCAAAGCAATCGCTAAATTGGAACGATCCAAAAAGTTTACGAAGCCGCCATTACACATGTGGCTATTGTGGGTCCCCTGTCGCGTCGGAACGCGGATGGTTTGGCAGTGACCATGGCGCGACGGCGTTCATTTTTATTTGCCACCAATGTTCTGGCCCAACGTTTTTCGACCTGGACGGAACTCAGTTCCCCGGACCAGCGTTTGGCAACGTTGTAAAAGACATTTCTGATAGTTCGGTAAAAGAAATATACGATGAAGCTCGTCGCGCCACGTCTGCAGCCAGCTATACGGCGGCCGTTCTTTGCCTTCGCAAACTTCTAATGCACGTGGCAGTGTCCAAAGGAGCGAAGCCGGGCGACACATTCGTTGCATATGTAGATTTCCTTGCTGCGAAAAACTACGTGCCTCCGGACGCGAAAGATTGGGTTGATCACATCCGCAAACGAGGCAACGATGCCAACCACGAGATCACGATCATGAAGAAAGAGGACGCTGAGGAGCTACTCGCCTTTGCCGAAATGCTTTTGAAAGTCATCTACGAATTTCCTGCCACGATGAAACGTAAATACGGGACGCAGCCCACAAAATAAACAAAACTCGCTCGAATCGCAGCACGTCGCGATATCGGCCGCTCGATCAACGCACTTCGATCAGTTTACAACCATCATCCACCACATGCCCCCACAAGATCAACCATCCGTTGAGTCGCCGCCAGAGGCCAGTTTCGTGGGTCTGCCTAAAAAAATCACAGCGCTGCTCAAAAAGGAATCTGATCGCGGAGCCATATTAATTCTAAGCGCCTATCTCGAAGAGATTCTCGCGCTGATCGTTCGAGCCTCGTGCACGTCGGACAAAATCGGAAAACAATTGCTCGATTTCCGAAATCCTGCCGGCGATTTCAGCTCCAAAATCACATTGTGCGAGGCTTTCGGGCTGATCCACCCCGATGAATCGAAAGCGTTGAATTTACTCCGACGCATCCGAAACGCGGCAGCCCATTTTGACCAAAAAGGCAGAGGCTTCGATGTGTTGTTTGACTCACCGCAGACAGTTGAAACCGTAAAAGCATTTGCTGCTCACCTCGACCCCAAATTTGACGATGCGAAACCAGAAGAAGTGAGGAAAGTCTTCCTGCTGTCTGGTAGGATGCTTGCATCGAAACTCTATATGCGCCTTTTGTCAGCTCAGCGGCCGTCGGTCCCTAAATCTGCAAAGGAAATTGCAAATACATCGCGTGAGCGCATGAAAGATTCTCCAATCGGCAAGGCCTTCGCGGAAGCAGAGAAACTGGCCAAAGAAGGCAACCCCGAGCAATTGTTCGAGTTAATCCAAGCTATCAATCAGCAATTGAAGGAAAAACTGAAATAGCGGATTCAAAAGACAGTGTAAAAACGTTGCCCCGGTTCGACATTATCTTGACTGAGGTGAAGAAGCGGACGTTTTGATTTGCGCCTTTAACTTTAAATCGTGTCCTATCATGCAAACGATTGTGGTGAGGTTGCGGACGGTCGGATTGCCGCGACGGCAAAGCATGCGGTGCATATTCTTTTCGCTAAGGCCGGTCTACCGCGAGAGTTGTTTAAACGTGATCTGCACGTGGACCCAGATCGCGCAGCATCGAAAGCCCTTCTTCAACTCCCCCTTCCAAAAGTGCCGTAAGCGCTTCGGTGTAGAGAGCGGCATTTCTTAACAGAAACCGTCACGGCCTAAGAAGCTTTCATTCGCGCACTAAAGTACCGTCATCCATATGTGTGATTTTAATTCAATCCCGCAGACGGCGAGCACCAGCAACTGTCCTAGGAGCGCGGAATTTATTCCGCTTCAGCCCAACCGCTGCAAGAAGGCGTGGAATGCAACCTCGAACGCCTCCCTGTTTCCCACGTTGAAGCGGACTAAAGTCCGCGCTCCGATCCTTGGTGCGACCGACTGCGAAAGTTACCGTGACCGGGGCGTGACTAAACCCCGATTTGTCACGCCTGGTCGCACTCAGTCGCGCCCAGTAACACCCAGTCACACTAACTTTTTTCCGCTTTTTTCTGAGAGACGAGCGAACTCGCGCCAGCCTCTTGGAGTGCGCCGTCGTCCGGCGCTTTGGATTTCTTTGAACTCGTTCCGCGAAAAAGAAAGCGGCGGACGGCGCCGCACTCCAAAAGCTTCGCCACTCATCGAGACCGCTTGGGTATGGGATACCGCGCCAGCACGAGATGCAAACAACAGCACATCGCCTGGCCTGTTATTCGAAGACTTATCTCTTCACTCCCAACAACCTTCGCGCCACATCCGCACCAATCAACTCACCTTTGGCCGTGCGGCCCTTCTCGCTCTTACGCAGACCGAGAACATTTGTGCAATACGTGGCAAAAGTTTGTTCGCGATCGCACGGGTAAGCCTCAGGCCGTTTCAATTTCGGTCGGATCGTTTTCAACAGATCGGCGTAGGTCCAGTTGTGGCGTTTGACCAGCGGCCACAGTGTGATGACGGCGGTGTCGACGTCGGGATAATTCCAGGCGGAACGTCGATCTTGTACATCGTCGAAGAGAAAGGCCTCAGCCAGCGTGCGCCATTTGCGCGAACTGGCGAAACGTTCGGCGGCGGCTTTGAAACAGTCGAACCAGTGCATTTTCAATTCCGCGTCGGCTTTGTCGAAATGGCGTTGGGTGAAACCGAGCCGGGCCAGGTGCCGTTTGTCTCTGTCCGTATCAAAAGCGACCGGGGCGACATGCCATGCCGTGTGCGTTTGCAGGTGAAGAACGGAATCCAGCCAATCGCAAATGCGCAGAAACTCGACGATGGGTTGCGTGATAGGTTTGCGCAGTTCTTCCGGCGAATCGTCGAGCTCGGCGAAGTAGCGGTCGATTGCTTTGCGCATCGTGCCG
>JAICXV010000105.1 GCA_025934545.1 Verrucomicrobiia bacterium | reverse complement strand
TTCATTTCTTAACCAAATCCGTTTGTGCTAATGCTTTGAGAAAATCGCGTTCTACGTCGGCGAATTTTTTGCCGACAATCGATGCTCGCGCCACGAGTATCAAATCCACTGGACGTCCCAATTCATGCTGGTGCAACCGGAATGTTTCGCGCAGGAGACGACGAGCGCGGGTGCGCACAACGGCTTCACCGATTTTGCGGCTAGTGATAACACCCACCCTGCTCTGCCCACCGGGCGGGCGATCGGCGATGTTGAGAATCAAGCATCCCGAGGTGAAACGCTGGCCTTTGGCGCGGGTGCGCGCGAAGTCGCCAGTGCTTTTGATGCGACTTGAACGCGGCAATCGGAGCCGGGCCGATGGCGTTTCAGGCATCGGTTAAACCGGGGTGAGGCGCTTACGGCCGACGCGGCGGCGGTTGCGCAAGGTGGCTTTGCCGCTCTTGCTCGAATTACGATTCAAAAACCCGTGCTGCCGCTTGCGGCGAATCTTCGACGGTTGATATTGACGTTTCATGGTTCCTCTAAATTAAGAGGGGAGAAGATACCGGCGCAACTTGGAGTGTCAATCGTGTAGATTGACTGATTGTTTACTTCCAACAAATCTCTACAGCAGGTAAATTGATGTTTTATGCCCAGTTCCGTTCGGTGGTTCGTTTTTATTGTCCTAGCGTGTTGTTACACGGCTCATTCCCAAATCAGTAAAGGTCATCAGATTCTCATCAATCGCGGTTTCCAGGTCGCCGGCAATGTCTCGTCGACCGATCCCTTTCACCTGAATACCTTCTCGAACGCAAACTACACCACCATGTTTTGGATGTGGGACCGCGTGCCGTCGGAGATGGGCGCCGCTCCCGGTTTTCCATGGGCGAGTTGGATTCGAAGTATTGATGAAATGCCGCCACTCACGGGCGAGGGTCCTTATCTGTCGCAAACCGTTATGCTGCAACTTGGCGATGAACAGAATCTCAACGACGATACCACGCGCACGCAAGTGGTGAACTGGTTTAATACCGTGCAGAGCAATTGGCCCAATACGATACTGTTTGCCAATAGTTTTGGCGGCGAGGTCGGTGATTCGCAGCTGTTCGATTTCTATTCGCGCGCGCATCCCGATATGTTGTGCTTCGACAGTTATCCATTTCGCGTGGATGGAAGTGGCAATGTTTCCGAGACCTTGATGAATTGGTACGGCGATCTTCGGCGATATCGGCAACACGCGTGGGGCGCTGGGATTCCGTTGGGGACGTATCTGCAGATGTTTCAATCATTTGGTGAAGGCTGCGCGACGCCGTCAAAATCGCAAATGCGGCTGCAACATTCCGCGGCGATGGCATTCAATTGCAAGACGCTGATCGATTTCACCTACAATACCGGTGCGTCGGTGTTGTTCACGAACTCCGCAGGCGACAACGTGCCGACGGCTCTCTATGCTGAGAAGGCTGACTGCGCTCTGCGCGCACGGAACTTTGGCAACGCGCTCGTGCGATTGACGCCGGTGCCCGACGTTTCGTTTCCTGATTTACGAACGACGAGCATGGTGTTTATCCGTGGGAGAAATCCGGACGGTTCGCTGCACGGGTTTCCAATCGGGTTTTATGCGGGATCCGGCGGCGGTGATGCGAACACGGACTGGGCCTACCAACGAAATGATCCGTATCTGACCAGTTGGTCGGTCGCCAACATGGGAACGAAGAACAACGGGCAAATCGGCGATGTCATCATGTCCTGGTTCAAACCGCTGGATGAGACCTTCGATGGTCCGACCTACTCGAACGAAGTTTACATGATGGTCGTCAACGGGCTTAGCGATCCATTCGGCGATGGCCCGGATTGTTTGCAGCAGATCACGCTAAACTTTAACTCGTCGCTCCTGGCCATTGAAATGATAAATCCGCTCACTGGTCTCGCCGAAGCGAAAGCGCTCGTTTTGACCAATGGAGTTCGGCAACTCGTGCTGAACTTGAACGGAGGCGATGCAGTGATGTTCAAGTTCTCCGATAGCGCGCCGTTTGTTGGCACCCAACTTACCGGGGCCGCGGTCTTTAATGCGCTTTCAGGGAACCAAACCACTTTGCTTAACAGCTCAGCGACCTTCACCGCTCGCGCCGCCGGTGGGGCGCCGCTAAGTTACCAATGGCAGCTAAACGGGACCAACATTCCTGGAGCGACAAACGCGACCTATACCAGACCCGGCGTTACATTTGCGGACGCCGGGACGTACACGATGATCGTCAGCAATAGTTTTGGAACGACGAACATAGCATTTACGTTGAGCGTAGCGACGAGCAATCCGTTTTTTTACGAACCGTTCAACTACTCAAATATCGGCGCGCCGGTGAGTAGCAATACGCCGGTGAATTGGGCGTATGGCGGCTCGGGCACGAATGATTGTATGGTCACGCCGGGCAGTTTGTCTTATGCGCCGCTACAAACGTCAGTCGGCAATAGCGTAACGAATGGTGGCATCGGGCTGGGAGTGCGACGATTGTTCGGCACAAACCTGAGCAGCGGGGTTGTTTACGTTTCTGCGTTGTTCCGAATCAACGATCTTGGTTACCCCACTTGGACCGGCGCCGGCGCGCAAGTCGGTGCGTTGACTGCGACCGATAGCACAAACTTTCGATTGCAGTTTATGGTAAAAAGCAATTCGGCTTCGGGCTATGTGCTCGGTCTACAAAAAGGCGGAACTGGCAGTGCGGCGGTTTATGGCACCACTGAATATCACGTTGGCGACACGGTGCTGCTGGTCGGAGCTTACGATTTCACTGTTTCGCCGAATGTTGTGTCGATGTGGATAAATCCTGATGCCACCACTCTCGGGGTAGGTTCGGCTCCAGCACCCCTTCTGACGACCTCCGCTGGCGCTGACGGTTTTGTCATCGACCGGTTTAATATTCGCCAAAACACGGCAGCGAGCGTTCCGGCGGCGATGCAGTGGGACGAACTACGCGTTGGCAATACATGGCTGGATGTCACTCCACCGCGTCCCCTGCCCCGTTTCGTCTCAACGACCATCAACGCGAACCAGATTCACCTGCAGGCCATCGGCGACAACGGCAATATGACACTGCAATCGAGCACGAGTCTTACCAACTGGGTCGATGTCACCACTGTCTCGGGCAGCCTCGATTACAGCGAGAACGCCACCAGCACACAAAAATTCTATCGACTCAAACTCGCACCGTAATTACGGACGACGCTCTTTGATCGATTGCACGATGTCGGCGATGACTTCGCCTTTCGGCTTCGCGCCGACGTTTCCTTTGCCGTGCAGACGAACGCTGACGGCGCCGGCATCCATGTCACGGCCACCGACGACTAGCATGGTGTGAACTTTTGATTCTTCGGCGCGCAGTATCTTTCCGTTGACCTTGTCGGTGCCGAAATCGCTGTCGCATCGGACCATGTTGGCGCGCAATTCCTTTACGATTTCTTTGGCGTAAGCGACTAGCTTTTCATCGTCGCCAATGGTGATGACCCGGACTTGTTCGGGGGCGAGCCACAACGGGAAGTTGCCGGCGTAATGCTCGATTAAGAAACCGATGAAACGTTCGTGTGTGCCGAGTGGCGCGCGGTGGATGCACAATGGGGTTTTGTCGGTGTTGTCTTTGTCGCGATAGGTCAGGCCGAATTTCGCAGGGACGGCGAAGTCGACTTGGTTTGTCGCTAATGTGAATTCGCGGCCGATGACGCTCCAAACTTGGACGTCGATTTTCGGGCCGTAGAAGGCGGCTTCGTTTGGGACTTCGATAAAATTAATTTTCGAATCGATCAAGACTTTGCGAACCATGTCTTCGGTTTTTTTCCAAAGTTCGGGTTCGTTGACGTATTTCTTGCCGAGACCTTCGGGTGACGATGTGCTGAAGCGCATGACGTATTTGTCGATGCCGAAGATTTTGAAATACTTCAGATACATCTCGTTGACGGCGTTGAACTCATCGGAGAATTGTTCTTCGGTGCAATAGATGTGGGCGTCGTTCATGTTGAGCGAGCGCACGCGCATGAGGCCAAAAAGTTCGCCGGATTGTTCGTAGCGATAACAGGTGCCGTATTCGGCCAGACGCAACGGGAGGTCGCGATAACTGCGCGGTTCGGCCGCGAAAACGCGGTGGTGATGCGGGCAGTTCATGGCTTTGAGAAAATAGCCATCCGCCGGCGGTAAGGATTTTAGTTTTTGTTTTGCCTCGGTTAAGTCACGACAAACCGTTGCAATTTCGCCGGAAACGCCACCAGCTTTGAATTGTTCCATTGCTAAGCTGATTTTGCCGTCATTGGTGTAAATAGGTTTCGTTCCGGTTTCGAGTTGTCTCTGTTCAGCTTTAGCTTTGGCGATAGGATCGGCGAACTTAACGAGGGTGGTCTCCAGAATAGCAACATTTGCTTCGAGCGCCTTTCGCTCATCGCGATGTTCATCCATTTCCATAGGCGGGAACATTGACTCTGCGTAATAAGGCAAGTGTCCCGACGTGGTGTACATCTTCTCTCTCGCTAAGTGCGGAGTTTTGACGCGGACGTAGCCAGCTTGAAACTCGGTTTCTTTGGCTAATTGTTCGAGAGCTTCGACAATCGCACCGCCTTTGGGCAGCCACAGCGGGAGGCCGGGACCAACGTATTCGGTGTCGATTTTGTAGAGGCCCATTTCTTCGCCGATCTTCCGGTGATCGCGCTTCTTGGCCTCTTCAATCATCTTGAAGTAGGCCTCCATCTCGGTCTTGTTCTTGAAAGCGGTGCCGTAGATGCGTTGGAGCTGGGGATTTTTTTCGTCGCCTTTGTAGTAGGCGCTGGCGACCTGGGTCAGTTTGAACGCGCCGATGTTGCCGGTGCGCATGACGTGCGGGCCGGCGCAAAGGTCGAGGAAGTCGCCATTCTTAAAATACGAAATCGGTTCACCTTCGGGAATGTCAGCGAGATTGCCGAGTTTGAATTTGCTCTTGTTGCCAGGACGTTCGGTCAAACCGCCGAGGCGGCCGCTTTCGGCGTCTTTGATCGCTTGTTCGCGGGTGACGATAATTTTTTCGAAGACGTTGTTGGCTTTGATCTCCTTCTTCATCTCTTCTTCGATCTTCGCAAAATCTTCGGGCGAGATGCGATGCGGGAGATCGACGTCGTAGTAGAAACCGTTTTCGACCGGCGGACCGGCGGCAAATTGGGCTTCGGGCCAGAGGCGAAGGATAGCGGTGGCCATAACGTGAGCGGCCGAATGGCGGATACGCTCCAGTTCGGACATCTTGGCGCGGTCATCGAGCGTCTTACGCTGGGCCTCTGGTTTGTCAGATTGCATCGGTGCAGTGTAATCGTGGTTTGCGTGGAATAAACTGAAAACTTTGAACCACGGATTACGCGGATAGCACGGATGGAGAAATGGCGGCCTAATTGAGACAGCGTCGAAGTGCCGCATCCCGACCCTGGTCCACGAACAAGAGCGAGAAACGATGTCTATTTAATATCAGTTAAGTTTTTGCGCCTCTTGCGTTTTGGAAGTCCTTTGTTAGGTTTACCGAACGCAGTCAAATATAGACACGAACCATTAACCAAAAAACTTTATGGCTTACGAATTACCGCCTTTACCTTACGCAAAAAACGCTTTGGAACCGCACATCGACGCGCAGACGATGGAAATTCATCACGACAAGCATCACGCTGCTTATGTGACGAATGTGAATAAAGCCATCGCCGGCAAAGCGGATTTGGAAAAGAAATCTGTCGAGGACCTGATCAGCAATTTAAGCGCGGTGCCGGACGATGTTCGCGGCGCGGTCCGAAACAATGGCGGTGGACACGCTAATCATTCGATGTTTTGGAAAATCCTCGGTCACACCCACGGAGCGCCTTCAGGGAAATTGGCGGAAGATATCAACGCCACCTTTGGCAGTTTCGAAGCGTTCAAGGAAAAAATCGAGGCCGCTGGAGCGACCCGCTTCGGCAGCGGCTGGGCATGGCTCGTCGTCAACAATGGCAAGCTCGAGGTCTGCTCGACGGCCAACCAGGACAATCCGATCATGGGTAAAGCCATCGCTGGTTGCGAAGGAAAACCGATTTTGGGCATCGATGTTTGGGAACACGCCTACTATTTGAAATATCAGAATCGTCGCCCCGATTATTTGAAGGCGATTTGGAATGTGATCAACTGGGGTGAGGTCGCGAAGAATTACGAAGCGGCCAAGAAGTAATTAGACAGGACAACTTCGCGCGCGCGTGGTTTAATGCGAAAGCATGAGGCTGCGCGCGCGCCATTTTAGCTTCGAATTTCCCCGTCCGACGATGCTGATGGGCGTCGTCAACGTGACGCCGGATTCATTTTCGGATGGCGGCAAGTTCTTCAATACGGATGCGGCAATCGCGCATGCGCTCAAGCTGATCGAGGAAGGCGCCGATATTATCGATGTCGGCGGGGAATCGACGCGTCCACGGGCAAGTCCGGTTTCCGAGAAAGAGGAATTGCAACGCGTGTTGCCAGTGATCGATGCGCTCACGAAACAAGTCAAGGTCCCTATCTCCATTGATACGATGAAGCCGGCTGTTGCGCGCGCGGCGATTGAGGCGGGCGCGAGCATTGTCAATGACGTCGCGGCCAATCGCAGCGATGAGGAAATGTGGAATTTGATCGCAACGACCGGCGTCGGCTATGTCTTGATGCACATGCAGGGAACACCGCAAACGATGCAGGACAGTCCGCGTTATAAGAATGTCGTCGACGAGGTTGGAGATTTTTTTGCGGAACGATTGAATTTTTTGACGCGATGCGGTGTCAATGCAGAGCAAGTGATTTTGGATATTGGGATTGGCTTTGGCAAACGCATCGAAGATAATCTGGAATTATTAGCACACGTCCGACGCTTCGAGCGCTTTGGCCGGCCCATGCTGATAGGGGCGTCGCGAAAATCGTTTGTTGAAAAAATTGCGGGCGACGGCGGGACGGTGACCGGATCGATTGCGTGTGCGTGTTGGGCGGCGACAAATGGCGTGCAGATGTTGCGGGTGCATGATGTAGCCGAAACGCGACAAGCGTTGCGGATGACGGAACGTTTAAAGAATTTGCAGAGATAAGTGGCGAGTTGCTGATGTAATCATCAGAAAAATTAAAACTCGCTACGGCATCTCGGACAACCAACGAATGTGGAACATTCATCAGATCATTAGTGGAGGCTGGAGACCGGCGCTGGAAATTATCATCCTCGCGGTCGGAATTTATTACGTGTTTAACTTCGTGCGCGGCACGCGCGGCGCCCCGGTCGTGTGCCG
>JAICXV010000324.1 GCA_025934545.1 Verrucomicrobiia bacterium | reverse complement strand
GCATAATGCGTTGCGACTTTGCGGATCGCGGCGGCGACCTGAGTGACGTATTCCTCGCTCATCGCTTCGTGGATTTGCACACGCACGCATGTTTTCAGAATTTCGCTCGCGACCGGGCAACTCACTTTTGTGTAATCCATTTTGGTCAGCCCGAATTCTTTGATCGGCCAACTTCCGGCGAAGAACGCGTGCTTTTGAAACATCGGCATTTGATGGACCAGCTCAGGAATGTAACCCGGCGAAACCTCGGCGCCTTCGTGCCTGAGCGCGTCGACCAATTGTGTGCGCGAACATTTCAGTTTCGAAGGATCCATGCGGAAGAAATAAAGGTAATGCGTGCAACGATCGTTGGTGGCGATTTCATGGGGCGCGATGCCCGGAATCCCGGCGAGTTGATCGCTGAGCAAACGACCGAACTGCGAACGTTTCGAGGCGATATTTTCCAGGCGATCGAGTTGCGCGGCAGCAACGGCGGCCTGCGGTTCGCTCATGCGATAGTTGGTGGCGAGGCGATTTAACGCGTCTTTCGGATTCGACCGATTCGTGCCTTTGTCCGCGGCAGGTTGAAGGCGTGGGCCAAAACGTTCGTCGTTGCTGACGACAATACCGCCGTCGCCGCACGTGACTTGCTTCGTCGCCTGGAAGGAGAAACACGCCATGTGACCGATGGTGCCGATCGGTTTGCCGTCGTATTTCGCGCCCCACGCTTGTGCGCAGTCCTCGATCAAAATGAGATTATGCGCGTCGGCGATTTTTTTCAGTTCGTTAAGGCGGCAAGGATTGCCGGAAAGATGCACGGCGAGAATCGCTTTAGTTTTCGGCGTGATGGCGCGTTCGACGGCGGCGGGATCGAGATTGTAAGTGTGCGGCTGCAGATCGACAAATACCGGGACGGCGTTTTGATAAAGAATACCAATCGTGCTGCCGATGTCGGTGATGGGCGTGGTGATGACTTCGTCGCCGGGAGCGATGCCGGCCGCGATCATCGCCGTGTGAATGGCGGCAGTGCCGGAACCACAGGACATGATCCATTTGGAAGGGACCCATTGGCGGACGCGATCGAAGAGCGCGAGGGTTTGCGGGCCGTGCCAATAGAAGAGGGTATCTTGCGCGATGGTGGCGTTGAGGCGATCGCGTTCGGGCGCGCCCCAGCGGACGAGCTTCGGAACTTTTGCGGTAACAGTTTTTGCGCCGCCTTCAATGGCGAGACCGGCGGGCGGTGTATTGGCGGCCGGAAGTTGAGTAGCGGCGGCGAGTGCAGCAGTAGACGCAATAAAGCGACGACGAGAAATCGAACGTTCGGATTGCATGAACCGATTGTGTCGGTTTCGTGCGAAAAGTAAAGACGAGGGCGATGAGCCAGAATTGTGATCGTTTGGTTCGGACTGGTTTGGTGTGCCTCGTCTTCAAACATTCGGGTGCGCCCATACGGATAATGGTTTGAATACGCTTTTCCAATGACCCGTCCATCCAAGCACAACTGCTTAACGTGTCTTGCAATTCATTATGCCTTTGAACGCATCGTCCGCGATGGCAGCTTGGGGCATCATTCGTAAACTCCTCCTATTTTGTTTTTTCCTGACGCTGGGACGATCCATTTCAATGGGCGTCGAGCCGTCTGTTTCCGATCTGCCGACAAATCACGCGCGCATCCAATGGCAACATCCTGCCGGATTGGTCACCGCCAAAACTTTGGAAGAAATCCGAGCGAAACTGAAAGACCAAGTCTGGGCGCGCTCGATCTTCGACGCAACGCGCGCTTCGTTGGAGCCATGGTTAAAAGTGTCCTCCGACAAATTACACACCGTCTTCCCACGCAAGCGGGGCAATGTGTATCATGATTTCTCCTGTCCGACCGATCGATGCCGACTCACCTTTGACCCGTTTAGCTGCGATTCGTTCGTCTGTCCAACCTGCGGCAAACGCTACGCGCCCGATGTGGATCCCGGTGTTTATCATCCTGGCGAACGTTATCACGGCACGCTCTACGACGGATGGGTCTGTCTTTTTTATCTAACAGCGTGCCATGTCGCCGCGGACTTCGGACTCGTGGCTGCGGTAGAACCGGAATCTGCCGCGAAGTACGCGCCGCGCGGAATCGAAATACTCATGTTATACGCCGACACGATTGACGGGCTGAAAACTAAATTTGATTCCGACCCCGTGATGAATGTCTTGCTGACGTATCATCGCGAGGGCGACAGCACAGTCCTGTTCGATTTAGCGCGCGCCTACGAACTGTTGCGCCCCCACATGACGCCAACGCAGCGCACGCGTTTCGAGCGCGTCGTTCTCGAACGGATACTCAACGACGTCATGCTCGAACCAAGCTATCGCACCGACAGCAACAACACCTATCAATGGCATCGCACCATCGTGCAAACGGCGTTGGCATTGGAGCGAGCCGACCTGATCGATTGGAGCTTCGGCTTCGGCAATGCTGCGCCCGAACGCCTGCCCGAGCACCGTAGTATTCGGCGGATTCTGGCGACGCATTTTCGGCCGGATGGCGCGTTTCGGGAGTTGTGCTCCGGCTATCACTTGTACCCCGTTCACGCGCTGTGCGAGTTCGCCATGGTCTCGCGCGGTCTTGCGCAAATGGATCCGAAACGTTTTCCGCCCGCCCAATACGATTTGACCTCCGCCGAAAATCCACAGGGTCGCGTTATCAAGCGTGCGTTGACATGGTTTATCGACATGGCCATGCCCGATCGCACCATGCCCACCGTTGGCGACTCGATGGCTTCGCGTGCGGGCATGGACGATTACTATGCGTGCGCCGAAGTGGGCTATCGTTTTTTTGGCCTGAAGGCTGTCGGCGATTACGAACAATTTCGTAAGGGCGGCCGTTCATGGGCCGCGCTACTTTATGGCGCGCCGGAAATCCGGCAAGAGGCGACGCCGTTCACGAGCAGTTACCTTTCCAGTGGTTGGGTTTCGCTGCGCAATGAATGGCAAAGCAATCGGGTCTGGATCGGACTCAACGCGCTTGATGCTGGCGGCGGCCATCAGCACGCCGATCGCCTCACCTTGCTCAGCTATTCTCAAGGCCAGTTGCTCGCGCTGGAAAAAGCAACGCCCTATAATGAAATCGTAACGCACGACCTCGCGCGGCTTTCGCCGATGCACAATACAGTTACGGTTGATGAAACTTCTCAAAAACCAGGCGCAACTCTAACTGGCGCCGAGCTTCCAAAGGTTGCCTGTTTCTTCACCAGCCCGATGGCGCAAATCGCGGAGTTGGATGCGGACCATTTGTATCCACAAACGCAGGAATATCGCCGCACGGTCGTTTTGGTCGAAGACATTTACGTCGACCAATTTATTGTTCGAGGCGGCAAAGTGCTGGATTGGATGTTCCATCACGCCGGCGCCGCGCCTGACCTGAGCGTGGCGCTCAAGGAAGAACCCTTCGCACCGGCAAGTTGGCTCGCTCACGGCCTTTCGTCCGCTCGGGTCGGTCGTACAGATAGAACTTGGGAATCGCGATGGAAAATCAACGACGTCACCTCGCGACTCACCATGCTGGGCGCGGCCGGCACGGAAGTTTGGGCGTTACAAACTTATCCAGTGGATCAGGCCGTCATCACCAAAGACAGCCCGCCCTGCCAAAGTTTGTGCGTTCGTCGTCACGGCGATTCCGCATTTGTGGCCGTCGGCGATGCGTGGCGCGACAAACCGAATCTTCAGGCCGCAACGCAAGGAGACAACGTTAATTCCCTTCGACTGAAAACGCGGACAAACAGTTACTATATATTATTAGGCGCCAAACACGCGCGTTTCGAAGATGGCGTGACGGTCGATACCGATGCGGCGGTTCTCATCGTGCGTAACCACGATGCGTTAGTCCTTTGCTCCGGCAGGAGCGCGCAAATCGACACGCCTGAAGGCTCATTGAAAATCGCGTTGGACTCCAAAGGCTCGTTGGCCGCGGAGTTGGCGCAAGGCACTGTGACGTACGAAACGGGCGAGGACATCCAATACGAAACTGTTGGCGGCGAAAATTACAACCGGCAGAAGACTTCGCGTGCGGTGCAGTTTAGCGGCAATCTTTGGCAAATTTCCAACCAACGCCAACGCGTCACCGGGCAGACTGCGAACCGCTGAAACCAACTTCAATTGGACAAAAGTGCCGGCTTTGCGCTTAGCATCTCTCCTGAGGAATATTCCTAAACCTAAAAGGTGCTCCACAGCCAAGGTTGACGCCCTCGAAGCTCCGTTAGGAGCCCGATGTTTATAGTAAAGTTTACCCTAAAAGCTCGGTAGGAGCGGCATGTCTTTTCAGTCGATGCTCTTCATGTCGCTCCAGAATGCGTGGAAGAAGCAATTGAGTTCTCTACCAAAGTTCCCGCGTATGTCGACTTTTAT
>JAICXV010000476.1 GCA_025934545.1 Verrucomicrobiia bacterium | reverse complement strand
TCGGGTGAGTTAACGTATTTGGCAACCTTCTCGTCGCCGCTAAGAATCCGTCCGCTGAATGCAATGACGCGCCCCTGCTCATCGCAAATCGGAAACATCAAGCGACCGCGAAAACGGTCGTAGTGATGGTCTGAACCTTCTTTGCGAACAACCAGGCCCGCTTGTTCGACGAGCTTGATGTCAAAATTTTTGCTCTTCGACCAATTGACCGTGTCGTCCCAAACCTCCGGCGCGTAGCCGAGTCGGAACAGTTGCACCGCTTCTTCCGAAACACCGCGCTTGCTCAAATAATCGCGCGCGATCTGGCCGTTGGCATCATTTTGCAACGCAGTTTGCCAGCGTTGCGTGATTTGCTCGTGCAGGTCGAGCAGTTGATCTTTCAAATGACGGCTCTGCGCGGCGACCGGGTTGTTCTCCAATTCAATCGTAATGTTCGCGCGGTCGGCGAGCCGTCGGACAGCGTCGATGAAACCGATGCTTTCGTAATCCTGAATGAACGTAAACACGCTGCCGCCCTTGTGACAGCCGAAGCAGTAGAAAAGCTGCTTGGATGGCGTGACGTGAAAGCTCGGCGTTTTCTCTTTGTGAAACGGACAGAGTCCCTTGAACGTATCCGTGCCCGCGCGTTTCAGCGGGATGTGCACGCCGATGACTTCGACGATGTCACTCGCAGCGCGGACTTGCTCAATAACGTGGTCGGGAATGGCGGGCATGGTTCAGACTCGAACAATTACTCTGACCGAAAACGGGCCTGCTGCCAAGGCGGGGATATTAACCAGCTATTCACAGCGGCGAAAACGACCGGCTCCCAGAGCAATCAACAATGTCAACCCGACGCAACTCCATCCAAAGACGTCGCCGTAACGATTGTAGAACGTCCGCACCCGCTTGCCGCGCAACGGTAGCTCCGTCACGAGGAAGCCCTCGCCATAAGCGCTGCCGGCTTTATCCCGAAACATTTCGATGATGCGTCCCATCGGGTCGATCCAACAGGTGATGCCGTTGTTGGTGCACCGGACGAGCGGCACTCCATTTTCGACAGCGCGAAATACGGCGCTGTTGCATTGCTGCCATTGCTCGGCGCCCTTGCCGAACCAGCCGTCATTGGTCAGATTCACCAGAAAATCCGTTTCGTCGGTGGTGTGCTCGCGGGCTTCGGCTGGAAACATGTCCTCAAAACAAATCAATGGCGACGTCCAGACATCCGGGTTTTCGAGGTGAAATTGGACCGGTCGAATGCCCGGCGTGAACTGACCCTCAATCGGCGTAAGCCATTTTAAAAACGGCAGCCAATCGGAAAGAGGCACGTATTCGCCGAAAATAACGAGGCGCCGTTTGCGATAGATTTCTTTGATGACGCCTTCCGGCGAAAGCAGCAACGAGGCATTGTAATATTTCGGAACGTCGCCCGGTTTTTGCGGGCGATCGACATCATCGGCGCAAAGGATGATCGAGACGTGATGGCCGATCGCCAGCTTGCTCAAGGCTTCGGCAGTTTCCGCCGTCCACGCCGGCAACGCCGACTCGGGCCAGATCAAAACATCCGGTTTAGATGCGAGGGCTTGCTCCGAAAGCGTCATGACTTTTTCGAACCGACCGGCATCGCCCTGGGGATCCCAAATGACCGTTTGTGGAATGCTCGGTTGAATCGAAGCGATTCTCACCATTCGCGCCGGCGCGGATTCGGTTCGATAAGTCGTCGTGCCCCACACCACGACCGCGCCCAGCGCGCCAAACGGCACGATGACTTCGGTCCACAGCTCATATTTTTTTTGCGGCCGATTGAACAGGACCAACGCCGCGCACGCCAAAGCCACCGATGTCCAAACGATTAAAAACGTTACGCCGTAAACGCCGGTTACCGATGCAATTTGAATCAGTGGATAAATGCGGAATTGCGACGTGCCGAGATAATTCCACGGAAATCCAGTGAGGAACCACCCGCGAACCATTTCCAGGCCCGTCCACATCACCGCGCAACAGAAGCACCAGAGCGCGCGCTTTCTCCACGAACTTTCCGCCAACACTTTGCATGTCACGGGCTCGTCAGTTCGTCTGCGACAAAGTATTACTCTCCAACACAGCCAGACCCATGTGGCGGGAAAGAATGCGCAATACGCGCTCAACGCCAGCCAGGCGGCGCCGGGTCCGAGCGGGATACCGTGCCAGGTGTAAGGAATGTTTAACAACCAATAAAGCGCGGTGAGGAAATGGACGAGGCCTCCGGCATAGCCGAGCCAAAAAGCGCGCCGCCCACCAACGCCCAGTGCGGCAAACAACAACACTCCGGGACCAACCCAGGCTGCGCCGGGAACATAGATTTTCGGGAACGCGCACGTCAAAAGCAGCCCGCCGAAAATGGCGAGGAGGTAGCGGAAACCACATTTCCGATTTACAATTGGCGATTGACGAGCCGCTTCCACTTGGTCAATCGTGGAGCGCAATTGCTCAATCGTAAATCGCAAATGTCAGAGACAGTTTCAGTTTCCACGCGCACACCAAAGCAACTTGGCTTCCGCATCCCTGCCGAATGGGAGCCGCACCAAGCGACCTGGTTCACCTGGCCGCGCGCCGATGGCATCAGTTTTCCCGACAAATACGATACCGTCCCGCCGGTCTATGCGGAATTGATCAAACAGCTCGTCCAGGTCGAAGAGGTGAACATCAATGTTTGGAACGATGGCATGGAACAATGGGTCCGCGGTTTGTTGCAAAAGGAAAACACACCGCTGAACCGCGTCCGCTTTCATCACTTCCCAGCCTACGAACCGTGGTGCCGTGATCACGGCCCAATTTTTCTCGTGCGCGACAACAAGGGCGTGCACGAACGGGCGGTCGTCGATTGGGGTTACAATGCGTGGGGCGGTAAATACCCACCGTTCGATTTGGACGATGCCGTTCCGCAGCATGTCGCCCGAATGCGCGGCCTGCCGCTGTTCTCGCCGGGCATCGTCATGGAGGGCGGCTCGATTGAGGTCAACGGTTGCGGCGCACTGCTGACGACGACGTCCTGTTTGCTCAACCCAAACCGCAATCCGACGCTGAGCAAAGCGCAGATCGAAAAATATCTGAGCGATTACCTCGGCGTGAACGAAATCATTTGGCTCGGTGACGGCATCGCTGGCGATGACACCGACGGACATATTGACGACCTGACGCGTTTCATCAACGCCAACACCATCGTCACCGTCATCGAAGGCGACCCGAAGGATGAAAATTTCGCGCCGCTGCAGGAAAATTTAAAACGCCTGCAATTGTTGAAAAAATACCGGGTTGTGACGCTGCCCATGCCACGCCGAATCGAACACCAAGGCCAGCGTCTGCCCGCCAGCTACGCCAATTTTTATATCGCCAACAAAATCGTCCTCGTTCCGACCTATCGCGACAAAAACGACTCCGTGGCCCTCGACATCTTGCAGTCAGAATTCCCCGACCGGCGCGTCATTGGAGTTGATT
>JAICXV010000346.1 GCA_025934545.1 Verrucomicrobiia bacterium | reverse complement strand
GTCGAGGATCCGAATTTGTCCGGTTTGATCCGCAATGAATCGGCGTCCAGAACCGTCATGCGCGTGCGTGAGCACGACCGGCAAGACCATATTCGTGACCAACGTTTGCCATTTGATTGCTAACGCAGGTGCCGGCGCCGGCAACTCGTTCAATTCATAAAACAGATTTGTGTTGGCCGCGAATGCAGAGCTCGCCAGATACGGCGGATCACTCAACGTATTCGTTCCACTGGCATCCCCGCTAATATTCGGCTGCGCGATGTTCCAAACCGAATTGCTCGACAGCGCACTGGAATAGAGCAGATCAAATTTCGCATTCGTATCACCGCGCCACCGAAGAGTGACCAGTCCGTTAGTCACCACCGGAACATTGTTGGTCGTCAGCGGCGGACTCGGATATTTATTCGACAACGAAAGGCTCGTGACGATTGGCGTTTGCAACGCGACCGCATTGAACACGCAAAGCGCGAACGTCGCCGTTGCGATTAACGCTGCGCGAAAACCTGCGACCCTCATAACAACCCCAAACGATAATCAAACATCGGGCGCAGCTGAATGAGGCATTCTCCCAAAAGTGACTGACGAATCCGCCTGACTATCGTTGTACAATCGCTCAACATATCGCCGTGCAAATACACCGGTGGCGGGCCGCGTGAAATGCTCGGCCAAGCTCCGGTCCGTGGACAGATTTAGTTTCCATAGATCGCAGCGCAAACCCTATACTGCGCAGCCAGTCCGACCATGGCAGGAATACGACCGGACCAACAAAGGAACCACGCATGAACAAACCAAGCAACATTACGTGCCCCAATTGTGGCCATGGATTTGAATTATCCGACGCATTAACCCACCAAATTCGCGACCATCTCCGCGCTGAATTGCAGGTCGACATCACCCGGCGCGAGGCTGAAGCCAAACGCAAGCTAGACGAGGCCAAAGCACGCGAAGACAAACTCAATGAAGAGATTGAGAAGCAACTAAAAGTCAAACTCCCCGAAGCACAAGCAAAAGCTGCCAAGCAGGTCGAAGGCAAATTCATGGAGCAGTTAAAAGAGATGCAGCAATCCATCCACGACAAAGACGCTTCCATAAAGACATTTCGTGATAACGAATTAAAACTGCGCAAAGAGCGCGAGGCGTTGCAGCGGGAAAAGGAAGACTTTGATCTCAAGTTGCAACGCACCCTCGACAACGAACGTGCTCTGATCCGCAAAGAGGCCGAGTGCCGCATCCTTGAACAACAACAACAAAAGGTGAAGGAAAAGGATTTGTCGATTGAACGATTGAAACAAGAACTCGCCGACATGAAGCGACGCCTGGAACAAGGCTCGATGGAACTGCAGGGCGAAGCCTTCGAGCAAAATTTCGAGACACAGGTCAAGCAGACCTTCGTTCACGACGAAATCGCTCCGGTTCCCAAAGGTATCAAAGGTGCGGATCTCATTCATTCCGTACGCACATCATCGGGTAGCGAGTGCGGCATTCTGCTGTGGGAAACCAAAAATACTAAATCGTGGAGCGGTCAATGGGTTGCCAAACTAAAGGAAGACATGATCCAAACGCGGGCGAGCCTCGCGATTATCGTCACAATCGCTTTGCCTGATACGATCAAACGGTTCGATTTGATTGAAGGTGTATGGGTGACCGATCCGCACTGCGCCATCCCATTGGCCGCTGCATTGCGCCAACAATTGATTGCAGTCAATTGCGAGCGGCAAAGCTCCGTCGGTAAAAATGACAAAATGGAGATGCTATATCAGTATCTGGCGGGCACGCAGTTCAAGCAGCGGATCGAAGGAATTGTGGAAGCCTTCAAGGAAATGCGCGTTTCATTAGACAAAGAACGACGTGCCATGGAAAAGCAATGGGCCGCACGCGAGAAGCAAATCGAGCGAGTGATCCGGAATACGGTCGGATTGCACGGCGACATGCAAGGAATCATTGGTTCGCACGTCGTTGAAATTCCTGCCCTTGAACTCGGTTGCGAAGAGGTAAAGATTTTGCCCGAACAAACCTAGTGTTGCGGCGGTAAACGGTTGCCGTTGTGACTGACTTGCAAAATGATAACGTGGAACGGTGCGGAAACCCGTTACAGTCGACCGCCTTCATCAGTTCATGGAGCGGTTGGCCCGTTCGGTCAAAGGGCCCGCAAAAATTTATTTTACGGGCGGCGCGACTGCGTTACTTCTTGGGTTTCGCGAGCAAACTATTGATGTTGATGTGAAATTGGATCCCGAGCCGGCAGGCGCGTTCGAAGCTATCGCCGCCCTTAAAAACGATTTGGAAATCAATGTCGATGCGACGACGTCAGATTTCATCCCTGCTTCTGAGGACTGGCGCCAACGCAGCCGACTTATCAAATCCATCGGTGCCGTCGACTTTTATCACTTTGATTTCGCGCTGCAGGCTCTGTCGAAACTAGAGCGCGGCTACGAACAGGACATTATTGATGTCCGGGATTTCGTGCATCGTAGTTATCTTGATGCCGTGACGCTTCGCAGGACATTTGCTGAAATCGAACCCAATCTGGTTCGCTATCCGGCCATTGATCCCATATCATTTAAAAGAAAAGTGGAGCATTTCCTCGATGCCTTAAACACGTGAACACAGAAGTCGCATCAGAACTGTTGCTGCCTGGCGAGGACTTGGTTGTGCAAGGCCTCAAAGACCTACAATCCAACTCGATGACTGAACGCGCACTTCTGTTATTGATCGCCGGTCCACGTTTACGCCCGTTGGGAGTTCAAGTTCCGCATGTAACGAAGCGGCGCCCATTCGAGCATCAGCTTTATGATTTGTTGTCGGAACGTTTGGGCGACGCCGCGCATTCTCATTATAATAGTCTGCTCAGGCGCATCGACAGCTACGCGCACGCTCTCGAGCGCGAGCATGGTTCGTCACCGAATTCATAGTCATTCGCAATTCTTTCGTCATTCGTTTTCGTCATTCATCTCCCGCCGAAACGCTGGTGTTTGATTGCCCGCCATCCGGACGAACGGAATTTGACGTAAGTTGCTGTCCAGTAACATCTATGATGAGGTGGCAGCTTTTAACCATTGCTCTGGCATTCCTCGTTCGGATTTCGGATTTCGGATTTCGTCAATTCGGTCTTAAATACTTGTTGCAAGTGATTTCCGCGCTGCTATATTCCCCGCTCCGTTTTCCTTGAGGGACAACGGGGATTAATTTACGTACCGATGCCAACTATCAATCAACTCGTTCGTCATGGCCGCAACAAATTGCGGAGCAAGTCCAAAGCGCCGGCCTTGCAAAATTCGCCTTTTCGCCGCGGCGTCTGCATCCAGGTGATGACCCGCACACCGAAAAAGCCAAACTCCGCCATGCGCAAAGTGGCGAAGGTCCGTCTGACGAATGGCTTTGAAATCATCGCCTACATTCCGGACGAAGGTCACAATTTGCAGGAACACTCCATCGTGCTGGTGCGCGGTGGTCGTGTGAAAGATTTGCCCGGTGTGCGTTATCACATCGTGCGTGGCACGCTCGACGCAGCTGGTGTTGAAAAACGCCGCGTCAGCCGTTCCAAGTACGGCGTCAAACGCCCGAAAGCCGCCAAGCCCGCAGCCGCCTAAGTCAGTTAATATGACTAAATCGGAGTAAATCGGACTAAAAATTTAAATTGGAAAGTAATTATGTCACGTCGCCGTCGCGCAGTTAAAAGACCGTTAGTTGAAGATGCCAAGTTCCACAGCCCGTTGGTCACCCGTTTGGTGAACACGGTCATGATCGGTGGAAAAAAGACGACCGCTCAACGCATCGTCTACGGTGCCTTCGATGAAATCGCGGCCAAAAACCCGAACACGAACCCGCTGGAAATCCTCCAACGCGCAGTTGACAACGCCAAGCCTCGCCTCGAGGTTAAGCCGCGTCGTGTCGGTGGCGCTACCTATCAGGTGCCGATGGAAGTTCCCGTCGATCGCCAGCTTTCGTTGGCCATGCGCTGGTTGGTGGATTTCGCCGATGCCCGCAAAGGACAAGCGATGAAAGAAGCTTTAGCAGCAGAAATCATGGAAGCGTTCCAGGGACAAGGCAACGCGATCCGTAAGCGCGACGAAGTGCACAAGATGGCTCAGGCCAACAAGGCTTTTGCGCATTTCCGCTGGTAATTTTTCGGCAGTTTAAACCCGCCCCGACGGTTACGCCAACGGGGCGATTTTTTTAATAAATCATGCAGACAACAGAGAAAAAGCCCGTTAATTC
>JAICXV010000167.1 GCA_025934545.1 Verrucomicrobiia bacterium | reverse complement strand
CTACCTTTGATGGATGGACGGTCGTGACCAACCAGGCCGGCGTTGAATTTGAACCTGAATTAAACACCTCGCCGCTCGATTATCTCGCGCTCGGCTCGGCCGCTATCACCCAGGCAGTCCCGACCACGCCCGGCAAAACCTATCTCCTGCAACATTCCTATCATGGTCCGAACATCATGGATTGGTGGACTGCCGACGGGAACGTCAAAGATTTGATCAACCCTGCCAACAACGGCGTGTTCACGAACCTCGATGGAACTCAGCCCTTATATACCGCCGGCGAAGTTGGCGAAGCGTGGCATTTCAACGGCACGAACACGGAAGTCATCATCAATACGAATGCGTGCAACTTCGGCACCAACGATTTCACGATCGAATTTTGGCTCCAGACCGTTGGCACAAACATTATGGCGGTGATGGAAAAGTGGCCGGTGTGCGACAGCACCTTTGCTTTCTGGGCGATCCGCATCGGTCGATCCGGGTTCAACAACGTCGGCGCTGCCGAAATCGGTATGGAGGTTTCGGCTGACAATCATATCAACGATGCAAAGCTGATCACGACCAACGCCCACATCAATGACGGCCAGTGGCATCATGTTGCCTTTCGTCGCGACGAGGCTGAACTATCCATCTTTGTGGACGGCCAGTTAAACGCTGACGGCAACGCGCCGAACATCGCTTTCATCAGCAACAGCGTTCCGTTAGTCATGGGTCACAGTATCTGCCAGGGTATTGACGGCACGAAACCTTTCCAGGGCAACCTCGACGAAGTCACCGTATATCAACGCTCGCTCTCGCCTGCCGAAATCTTCGATATCTTCGCGGCGGGCCACGCTGGCAAGCGCACGCTTCTGTCGGTCATGCCGAACATTGCATACATCATCGACGGCGTGACCAATGACACCTTGATTTCCGGCCCGGGCAATAGCCGGTTCGTCACCGGTCCCGGCGATGCCTGGCAAACGAACACGATTGGTTTCATCGCATCGAATAATACGACGCAAATCACCATTGCAGGCAATGCCCTTGGCATGTTGCTCGATGACGTTTCCGTCTTCGAATTGCCGAACACCAATTTCAACAACTATTTCTTGCCTGAAGAATCGTTAAGCGCCTTCAATGGCGAAAATGCCGCGGGATTTTGGACCCTCGAAATTCACGACAACCGCGCGGGCAACGTCGGCACGTTACTCGATTGGGAGTTGAACATTACGTTTAGCTCGACCAACGTGAACCTGATCACGCTGCAACCGGGTGTTAATTTCTGCACCAACGCGCCGGCCAACGGTTACCAATATTTTGCCGTCGATGTGCCCGCGAAAGCGAAATACGCGACGAACACGTTGAATAATCTCGGGCCCAATCCGCTCGACTTGATCTTTAACCAGATCGCGTTGCCGACGGGTTTTTCGACCGGCGACTTTTTCCTCATGAGCCAGGTCGGCACCGGCACTTTTGTTTCGGTCCTGAGCAAGACCAACGGGCCGCCATTCCTCGAGCCTGGCAATCGTTATTTCCTCGCCGTGCACAATACGACCGCCACCGACCAGCCGTTTTGTTTGCAAGTTGATTTCGACGTCAATACGAACTTTACCATCACGTCGCTGGATGATTCGTTGGCCAATCCAATCACGACGAACGTGCCCGCGGGCAGTTCGCAGTTTTATTACTTTGATGTGACCAATGCATTGGCCGTGTTCGAAGTCACCAACATGAGTGCCGATGTCGACATGGTCATTCGTCACGACCTGCCGCCGCCGGACGAGTTTAGTTACGATTACGGCAGCTTCAATTCCGGCACAAACGACGAGTTCCTCGTCGTGCGCACGAATTCTTCGCCGGTGCCGCTCACGCCGGGTCGGTGGTATGTCACCGTTTACAACAACGTGACCAATCCAATCGTCACCTACACCGTGTTCGCGTTCCAAACGGACGACGCGATCAACGTGTTTGGCATGACCCCGCCTTCTGACTGCCTTGATTTCACCGCCCAACCCGGGCCGGCATTCGATACCGTATTTTCATTCAGCATCACCGACGCGCCACCAGCGCTGGAATTTGATGTCAACGGCGCAGGCGGCGGAGCGTTGACCGGCAATGTTGATCTGTTGGCGCGCTTGAATGATTTTCCAACACCGTCGCAATTTGATTTCGCGAGCTTCAATCCTGGCACAAATAGCGAGCGCATCGTCATCGTCACCAACAGCTCGCTGCCGAGCCTCAACGGCACATGGTATCTCGGCGTGCCGGACGACGAAACGTTCCCGGTGGACTTCCAGATTTGCGCGCAGGAAATCACCAATACCAGCACGCTGCCGTTCCCGGCGATCGTGACCGCTTCGGCCAAATTCAGTAGCGGCAGCAGCGGGGGATTCTCGTTTAACTGGACATCGATTGCCGGCCAGACCTACTACATCGATATGTCGACCGATCTGGTGACTTGGCAGACGCTTGCAAAAATAACGGCGACATCGAGCACAACGACGTTCCGCGACGCGAACCCGCCTGATCGTGCCCGTTACTATCGCCTGCGCACCGTGCGTTAATTCGTAGCTCTCGAGGTGCCGAAGCCGATGGAGCCTGCGCGTAACCGGAAGTTGCGCCCGCATTTGCGCCAATGTAGTTTCCTCTAATGGCTACTGCCGTCGCCCCAAATCAGGATTTCGTCACGCGCATTCCGTTGCCGCCGCAACGTCTCGACGCGCTTTCCCGCGACATCCTCGCGTTGAAGAAAAAACTCAACGCCATCATTCTCGCGCACAATTATCAGGTCCCCGAAATCCAGGACGTCGCCGATTTCGTCGGCGATTCGCTCGGGCTTTCGCAACAGGCGGCAAAAACGAGCGCTGACGTTATCGTTTTTTGCGGCGTCCATTTCATGGCGGAAACCGCGAAAATTTTGAACCCGAACAAAGTCGTCATCCTTCCCGACAAAGACGCCGGTTGTTCGCTCGAAGAAAGTTGCCCTGCGCCGAAACTAAAACAACTGCAGGACACAAATCCGAATTTTTACACCGTCACCTACATCAATTGCAGCGCCGAAGTCAAAGCGCTCAGCGACGTCATTTGCACGAGCGGCAACGCCGTCAAAATCGTTAACGCTTCGCCAAAGGACAAAGACCTGCTCTTCGTCCCCGACGAAAATCTTGGCGCGTGGGTCATGGAACAAACCGGCCGCAAAATGACCTTGTGGAAGGGCAGTTGTTACGCGCATGTCGAGTTCACGCACGAAAGCATCATGCGCATTCGCCGTGAGTATCCGGATGCGCCGGTCGTCGCCCATCCCGAATGCACCCGGGCCGTCCGTTTGCTCGCCGACGAAATTTGTTCCACCGAAAAAATGGTCGAGTTCTGCAAGAAAAGCCCGGCCCAAACCATCATCATCGCCACCGAATCCGGCATGATTCATCGTCTCAATAAAGAATGTCCCGGCAAACGTTTCATCCCCGCGCCCGTGGCCAACTGCCGCTGCAACGAATGTAAATTCATGAAAATGAATACGCTCGAAAAATTGCACGCCTGCATGGAAGACCTCAACCCGCGTATCGAACTGCCGAAATCCATCCTCGACCGCGCCCGTCTGCCCATTGAGCGAATGTTGCAAATCTCGTCGCAGCCGTTGGCCAATGCCGGCTGATGCCGGGGCGGCCTTTACGGCATCGGATCCGCCAAATTTCCGTCGCGCGTAATATTATATTGGCGGCGCCAATCCCGACGCGGCACCCAGTTCGCATGTCCATCGCAATACACCACGTTGCCACCGTCCTATTAAAAACTAAGGGCGGTCATTTGTTCAACCCGGCCACTAAGGAGCCCACTTGCTTACCCCATTCGTCCAAACGAAAATTTTGCGGATCGTCGTGCCCGTCGACCATGCCCGAATCCAAACAACAATGATACGCCGGCACCAGCCACGTGCCGTGTTCGACCGACGCTGCGACATACAGTAGTGCCAATCGCTCGTACTGCGCTGGCGTAAATCCCGGATCAGCAGCAATTGCATCATTGCCCGGATGTCCGTTCGGATCCGCTCGTCGCGGTTGGGAAAGTTCGGTGTGCACAAACATCCCGTGACTTTCGTCCTTCGTCAGCGTCTTCGATTCATACTTCGTCGCTCGCCACGACATCGAAAACGGGTGCCACGTCATCGATTGGCCCATTCGATTCACAAACATGTGCGCCACCGGCATTTTCTTCCAGCGCTCGAAATTGTTGAGCGGCCATTCCGGCGTGTTGATGATCCCGGGAATGGGTTTGTCGTGATAATTGGGCGTGCTCGTGTCGTGAATCACAAAATATTTCGCCGTCACCTTTTGCGAAATTGGCCCGCCAATTTCATCTTCGGCAATTTTGTGCGCCGCCAGATATTTTCTCAACTGGTCCGCATTAATTTGCACCGGCTTGCCGATGAGCGATTCGAGCGGCTGTGGTAAAACCTTCAGCGGATCACCCAAAACACCGCCGCGTTTGACCGGCCGCAGCAGACACTTCGCCTGTTCGATCGGAGTCCCCGCAAATTCCATCTTCGTGCGGTCAAAAGGGCAGGGGGTTGCGACGACCCAACAGCACGAAGCCAAAATCAGCGAGCTCACCAAAGATTTCATGGCCGAAGAATGGAATGTAACCTGGCTATTTGCAACGCCCGGAGCAACGCCTACCGGCGTTTCTTCGTAGCCGCCGACGTGAGGATGCGGAGGGTGCAACTCGCAACTTATTTCCTCCGCCGCCTTACGTCGGCGGCTACAAACGCTTCCGTTATGCGGTGTTTAATCGCGCTTCCGCAACCTCATCCGCCGTCATCAGCACCGCGTTTTTAATCAACCGGCAAAACTCCTTCTTCGTCGCCTTATGATGCACCCCTTCTTTCGTCGTGAGGTTGTCGATTAACTTATACTCCACCGACAACCGTTCGAGCCGCGCGATGCGAAAATAACAATCCCCGCGTTTCCAAGTCTGCCCCTGGCACAATTTCATCGTCGTACTTTAACCATCTGGAGCTAAAAAAGCATCCGCAACTTGCTACCAGTCATCTCCTGCGCCATCCTGTCCGCGCGTGACGCCGCATCAGCATTTCCTCAATTTACTCGCCGCACCCGCGCCGGTGCTGACCTTGGCGCCGATGCAAGACGTCACCGACCTGCCGTTCTGGACATTGATGTCGCGCTACGGCGGTCCCGATGTTTATTGGACGGAATACTTCCGCGTGCACGGCGATTCAAAACCCGAAGCGTGGATCCTGCGCAGCATCATCGAAAATCCAACCGGCAAACCGGCCATCGCCCAACTCATCGGCAACGACGTTCCGGCAATGGTCCGCAATGCCAAAGCCCTTCAGCAATACGAAGTCGCCGCCATCGATTTGAATCTCGGTTGCCCTGCGCCCGTCGTTTACAGGAAATGCGCAGGCGGCGGTTTATTGCGCGAACCGAACCGAATCGATTCATTACTCGGCGCACTGCGCGATGCTGTCACCGTCGCTTTTACCGTTAAGACCCGGCTTGGCTTCGAGTCCGCCGAAGAATTCGACACACTCCTGCCGCTCTTTCAAAAACACAAAATCGACCTGCTGACCGTCCATGGCCGGACCGTCACGCAAATGTATCGGCCGGGCGTCCGCTACGATCTCATCGCGCGTGCCGCGCGCGAAATGAAATGTCCCGTCGTCGCGAATGGTAATGTTCACAGCGCAAAGCACGCCCGCGAAGTCCTCACCCAAACCGGCGTTCGCGGCCTCATGATTGGACGCGGCGCTATTCGCAATCCGTGGCTGTTCGACCAAATTCGCGCCGAACTTTCCGGCCAGCCCATTCACCTCCCAACCGGTCGCGACGTTCTGAATTACATCCACGAACTTTGGGACGCCGAGGTCACCGCTGACGTCAAAGAATCCGCTCAGGTTCAGCGTCTGAAAAAATTCATGAACTTCAT
>JAICXV010000268.1 GCA_025934545.1 Verrucomicrobiia bacterium | reverse complement strand
TATTCTCGGCAAGACGAACATGACCGAGTGGGCCAACTTCCGCGGCGACCGAAGCATCAGCGGTTGGAGCGGTCGCGGTGGTCAATGCAGAAATCCATACGTCCTCGACCGCAACCCATCTGGCTCCAGCTCGGGTTCAGCAGTCGCTGTCTCGGCAAACTTATGCGCGGTCGCCATCGGCACCGAAACGAACGGCTCCGTCATTTCGCCCGCCAACATGTGCGGGATCGTCGGTATCAAACCAACCGTCGGCCTCGTAAGCCGTTTTGGGATTATTCCAATCTCGCGCACACAAGACACTGCCGGGCCAATGGGTCGAACGGTCAGCGACGCGGCGATTTTGCTAAGCGCAATGGTCGGCGCCGACCCACGCGACAAGTCGACCATGGCTGATCGAGATGGGCTGCCTGATTACACGAAATTCCTCGACCCGGACGGCCTGAAAAGAAAACGCATCGGTATCGCTCGCCAATTCTTCAGCTCCGAATCAATGGGCGACCTGCTCCTCACACCGGCGTTGAAAACAATGGAAGAAAAGGGCGCGATCCTCGTTCCGTTCTCCGAAAAAATCAATAACTGGGGCCGCGCCGAAAGCATCGTGCTCCATTACGAATTCAAAGCCGGCGTCAACGAATACCTCGCCTGGCTCGGTCCGAAAAGTCCCGCGCGCGATCTTGCCGACCTTATCGATTTCAACAACCGCAACAAAGATCGCGAACTGCAGTATTTCGGTCAGGAAGATTTCATCGCGTCACAAAAGTGCGGTCCGCTCACCGACCATGTGTATTTGGATGCATTGGAAAAATGCCGGCGCGCTTCGCGCGACGAAGGCATCGACGCCGTTATGAAAAGCTATCAACTGGACGCCATCGCCGCGCCTAGCGGTGGTCCCGCTGATCCGATTGATGTCATCTACGGCGACCGCGGCACTGGCGGCAGTTCCGGGCCGGCGGCCATCGCGGGTTATCCGAACATCAACGTTCCTGCTGGCGGGTACATGGGTTTGCCCGTGGGCATTTCATTTTTCGGAAAACCTTTTAGCGAACCTACGTTGCTCGCCATCGCCTATTCGTTTGAACAAGCGACCAACGCGCGTTTCGAACCGAAGTTCCATCCCACAATCGCAATTGATTGAGGCGGACTTTTACTTCTTCCGACAAAACTTGTGGATCGCGTCGATGACGTAATCCAACATTTCGCGAGTCAGTCCTGGATACGTCCCGATAAACAGCGCTTCCGTCATAATTGTATCCGCGCCCTTGAGGTCGCCGACCACGCGCACCGCGTCGGGACGGTCCTTTTTCAACTGCACGAAGACCGGTTGCCGCATCAAATTGCCACCGAACAACATTCGGTTCATGATTTTGTGATCGTCCAAATGATGCGCAAATTCGAACTTGCTGAAGGGCGCAGTCGGTTTCACACGAATCATAAATCCGAACCACGAACAGACTGTCTTGTGTCCTGAATTGTCCCAGGTGAAACCGTTCGGCGACCAACCTGTTGCATGCGTCGGCAACATGAAATCGAAAAACTCTTCCAGATCGCGCAGCCCGTTGCGCAGGTATTCCCAGTTATCAATGCGCGCCTGGATGAACTGCGGCAGCTTATGGATCTGCACGCGGCCAATGGCGGCCTGGATATCCAGCGGCTTCAAGTTGTAACCAAAGTGTGAGTAAGTGAATTTGTGATCGTAACCCTTGGGCAGCTCGCCGAGTTTCCAATCGAAACGCTTGCCGCAGGTATTGTCTTTGCCCGACGCACACCAGCAATCACGGCCCCAATCGCGGAAGCTTTCGATGATCGATTTGAATTTCAAACTCTCGACCACATTTACTGCGCCGCCTTCACCCAGGGTCAAGTGATGGGGCGGATAAAACGATTGCGTAGAAAGATCGCCAAACGTGCCCGTATATTTATCGTCGTATTTACAACCGAGCGCGTCGCAGTTGTCTTCAATCAACCAAAGATGGTGTTTCTTGCAGAACTCGACGACCGCCGAAAGATTGAACGGATTACCGAGCGTGTGCGCGAAGATGACCGCCTTCGTCTTCCCTTCGACATAAGCCTCTTCCATCTGATCGACACGCGCATTGAGCGTTACCGGATCGTTGTCGATAAAGACCGGAACGAACCCATTTTGGACAATGGGCGCAACCGTCGTCGGAAATCCCGCTGCCACCGTAATAATTTCATCGCCAACTTTAACGCGCCGATTGCCGAGCTTGTGCGACGACAACGCCGAAACCGCCAATAAATTCGCCGACGATCCCGAGTTGCAAACGATCGAATTTTTAACGCCGATGAATTTGGCCAGTTCCGCCTCAAACCCTTCGCCTTCCTTGCCGAGTGTCAGCCAGAAATCCAACGTGCTGGAAATCGCCGCCGCAACTTCATCCTCGTCAAAAACGCGTCCCGCGTATGGCACCGTCGTTTGTCCGGCGACGAACTTCGGTTTCTTGACGTTATCGGGCGTCTTCTCGTAGCCGGGCCGATTGGCCCCGTGAGAAAGTCGTGAAAACTCTTTTGCCAGCCGAACAATCTCGGCCTTAATTTCCGCGGGATCATTTAACATGGTCGGCGAAGATACTAGCATCGATCTGCCCGGCAAACAAACAGTAATACTAGGAGCGCCGTTTCTGCGCCAACAGCCAGTTATAGAGTTCTGGATCGTCGTAGACTTTCGACCAAATATTGTGATGCGATTTGGGGAATTCAGTGTATTTAACGTTCCCTCCGGCGGCCTTGAGTGCAGCGACCATTTTTCGCGAAAAATCCACCGAAATGATATTGTCGCGGGCGCCGTGGAAAACCCAGATCGGCAAAGTTGCCAGTTTGGCCGCATCCCCTGGATACGGGACGGCCGAAACCGGAACAATCGCCGCGAACCGATCCGTGTGTTTGGCCGCAATACTCCATACTGCTCCTCCGCCCATACTCAGCCCGGTCAGATAAACCTGATTCTTTTCGACCCGATACTGATTGGTTACTTCATCCAGAAGCCGCATTACCGCGCGATCATCAAAGCCACCCTTTGTTTGCGGAGCCACTAAAATGAATGGGAACTCCGGATGCGTCCGCACGTACTTGGTCGGTCCGTTGCGCTTCAGCATATTCAGGTTGGTGCCGCATTCCCCCGAGCCGTGGAGATATAACAACAGCGGCCATTTGCGTTTCGACTTCTCGTAATCCTGCGGAAGAAACAATTGAGAATCCATCTTTGCGTGTACGGATTTTTTAGCCTGAAGAATTACCTCCCGAGACGCATCGCCCGTCAGTGTATCTTGCGCGAAGGTCGCGTAGCACGAACAGATAAAAGCAAGCAAGGCACCCCGATGAACTAAAGTTTTTCGCGTAATCGAACATCGGATCATAAACCCGGCGCCTTCACCTTCATCCGGTTGAACAACCATTTGGCGGCAACCACGACGATAACCAGATCGATCACGCTGACAATAACTGAGGCAACCGGTTCGACTTTCCCTATGCCGCCAAACGCGAGCCAATGAAAAATTCCCAGCATCACCAGCGAAATGATAATCCCGAGGAATCGCCCAAATCGGTTTTGGCCGGGTCGATAGGTCATAATGAACACACCAACCAAACAGAACATCCCTCCTGCCGCATACGCAATTATCGAGTGGCTGCTATCGGTGTGTCCGCCAACGATCGCAAACACTCCAAACAAAAATGCGATCACCCCCATCAATTTCGGCGGCGAATTAACGCGCGGTTGATCTGTTGTCGCCGTTTGGTCGTTTGGTTGCCGCTGCTGCAACTGCAAAAACATGATGCCGAACAAAGCGAACATGCTGCCGACGCCAAAACAAATCCATGTTCCGCCGTGGATTCCCGGCTCCAATATCGCCGTGCCCGGATTGGACGCCGAATAATAAACGGTCACCTTCGCGCGTACTGGATATCGGTCTAAAACACCTTGAGCGTAATTGTACGACGCCGACATCATTCCGTACGCAACTTTCGTCCCCAAATAACGCGTATCACCAACCGTATAACTGTAAGAAACGTCTGCCGAATACGTCGTGCTGCCTTTGCTGCCTCGATGCCTCCCCATCTTAGCCGAGCGAATCGTTCCTTGAGTAGTCGGCCAGCTTTTGCAGCGAATACTTTGAAATGCCAAATTTGCGCCAACGCATACAACCACGACGCCGACAATGATAAATAACCAACAAAACGCTTTTGGAGCGCGCTTCTTCGTTGCAGTTGGTTGCACGCATCAGAATTGGCACGCTCTTTCCAAACTTTGAAGCCGAAACGTCACTCAATTGCCAAACCTTCCCGATTCCCGCCTCTTGATTGCGGTCCGAAATAATGATAGAACCGTGCGCGTCCTCCGTCTTTTGTTCGCTGTCATTGCTGCGCCCAGACGCTGAAAACCAAAAATATCCGATTCCTATGAAAACCTCTATCAAGCTGGCTTGTTTTGTTTGCATCATTCTCGCCACCACAGCGTTTCGCGCTCACGCCCAAGGCACGGCCTTTACCTATCAGGGCCGGCTCAATGTCGGCGGCGCGCCCGCTAGTGGCAGTTACGATCTGGTGTTTGCGCTCTATAACGATCCGAGTCTCGGCAGCCAGCAAGGCCTTCCGCAAACGAACAACGCCGTGACGATATCGAGCGGACTTTTCACCACCTCACTCGATTTCGGCTCCGGTGTATGGAACGGACAACCGCTCTGGCTGCAAATTCTCGTGCGCACCAACGGCAACGGCTCATTCAATCCTCTCTCCCCACGCCAGGCGCTGACGCCTTCGCCCTACGCCATCGACGCCGCCAACGCCAACTCCGTCGCCGCCGCCAACATCAGTGGACCTCTGTTAAACTCTT
>JAICXV010000100.1 GCA_025934545.1 Verrucomicrobiia bacterium | reverse complement strand
TTCGCTCGTATTAGAACCGAATTTCGAGCGCTTAATCAAATCTTACGCTGAAGCGGACTAAAGTCCGCGCTCCGGCATGTCTATAATGTCGCGTTATCGATGAGTCGCGTTTTACCGAAGAAAACCGCGAGCGCCATTTGTGTGCCGCGTTTGACGGTCGAGACCGGTTCGAATGTTTTCGGATCAAAAAACTCAATATAATCGACGCGCGCCTGTGGTCGCGTGCGGATATGCGTCAGGATCTGCGCGCGCAATTGTTTTGCGGCAACGGGCTTGTTCCTGACCGTCGCGGCGGCTTCGTGCAGCGCTTCATGCAAGACGGTCGCCTGCGCGCGCTGGTCGGGTGTGAGATATTTATTGCGCGAACTCATGGCCAAACCATCCGGCTCGCGAGCGGTCGCGCCGATGATTATTTTCAGCGGGAAATTCAAATCGCGCACCATGCGTTGGACGACGGCGGCCTGTTGACAATCTTTCGCGCCGAAGACGGCGACGTCGGGCAGCACGATATTGAACAATTTCGCCACGACGGTGCAGACCCCGCGGAAATGGGTCGGGCGCGACGTGCCTTCCATCGGTTTAGAAATTTTTTCTTCGACGACGAACGTGCTGAAATCCGGCGGATAAATTTGGTTGTTGGCCGGGACAAACAAGGCGTCGACGCCGGCTTGTTGGCAAAGCTGTTTATCGCGGCGCAGATCGCGCGGATATTTTTTGAGGTCCTCATTTGGGGCGAATTGGGTTGGGTTTACATAAATGCTGACCACGACTTTTCCATTGCGCCCGGCGGCTTTGCGCGCGCGCTCGATCAAACTAATATGGCCGGCGTGAAGGAAACCCATGGTCGGGACAAAGGCGATTTTCGCGCCCGACTTTTTCCAGGCGCGCGACTGCTGTTGCATCGCCGCAACTGTGGTGACAATTCGCACTGGTAGCAAATTAGGAGCATCGCCCCGACTGGCAAGCGGATTTGGCGGCGAGACCGTGTTCGGGCCGCTATCACGGCCCGTTTTTCCAGCTTGCCGAAATTCGCGAGTTCCAGTTGCATGGCGACGTTCAGCGCCTGGCACTGAAGTATGCAACGACTTTTCTATGCAACCGCCGAGGATCTTCTTCCTGTTTTTCAAAAGGTAGAGATCAAACATAAACTCGCCTATACGCTGAAATCACCCACCGGATTTCCTGCGCTCACAAGCGTTTCTTCCGGTTCAGCTATCGCCACTTTGGCCAGTCCTGCACCGAGTCCGAAGGCGAGCGCGGGCTATTCGTATCTGGTGACGCCTGCGGATGTGCAGATCATCACCCGAGAGGTTCCGCAGCAAGTAGGGCGCAAGCGCGTCACCGTCGATCAGGCCATGAACCCGATGAGTATCACCCTGGAGCACGGTGGTTTTTATAAACCCGACATACTGCTTTACGGGCGGGTCGCCAACTCTTCGGGCCACCCGATAGCAACTGCGCTTTACCATGCTTTTGCATCTGCGATTGCGACGTGCTTCGTTCGGGTCCACGCGTATTACGTTGGTCCAAAGGCCGCGGAACTGCTGCACCGGGGAGGCCGGCTGACGATTGGAGCCGACTCGCCGCGTGATTTCGATCTGGCCTATCACGATCCGGCGTGACGTGTTCGAAGTAGACAGTGGCGTTCGGAGTTTGGCCTTGTCAAAGACGCGTTTCCCGCGACCATTCCTGCGTGACGGTAAATTTTCAGGATGATCGCGTCCTCGCGGTTGTCGCTCATCCCGACGACGCCGAGCTGCTCTGCGCAGGCACGCTCGCGCGCGCCAAGGATGACGGCGCGGCCACGGCGATCTGCGTCCTTTGCCAAGGCGATAAAGGTCAACCGAATAAACCGATTAAAAATCTCACCGCCTTACGCCGTCGCGAAATGCTCGATTCAGGAAAGCTGCTCGGCGCGGAAATTTTCTTCGGCGGATTTCCGGACGCTACTTTGGCCGACACAACGCAATCACGCGCGGTGCTGGTCGAAGTTTATCGAAAGTTTAAACCCACGCTCGTGCTCGCGCACAGTGCGACCGATTACCATGCCGACCATCGCGCCGCGTCTGCGGTCGCGGAGGCTGCGAGTTGGTTCTGCGCTTCGCGCGGTCAAAAAACGAAATCGGCGGCGATGGAAGGTCCACCTGCTTTGTGGTGGATGGATACGATCAACATGAGCGGTTTCGATCCGGCGATTTACATCGATGTCACTCGTTTTCTTCCGTTGAAACAGCGCATGTTGCAATGTCACAAGAGCCAACTGGCTCGTGGCACGGACGGCGATTTTTCTCCTTTGAGCGAATTGATGCGTTTGCAAGCACTTGCCCGCGGAGCGCAGTCGGGGGTCGGCGCGGCGGAAGCCTTTCGTCCGCATAATGTCTTCAAACGCGCCCGCGCGTGGTGACTACTCGGGCAAGGGCTGGCCCTTCGTCTCGGGCAAAAAGGAAATCACAATCAACCCGAGCAGGAAGAAAGAACTCAATAGCGTCAACGCGAAGGGCAGCGTCATATTCGGCAATGCCTTCAACCAGGCTGAGAAAAACAACATCGAAGCCGAAACCGCGCGTGCCACATTAAAACAAAACCCTGCTCCGGTCGCACGCAAGTGGGTCGGAAATAATTCCGGAAAATAAATCGCGTACCCTGCGTGCATGCTCAGCGTCAGGAACCCGAAAATTGGCAACAAAATCATAAACTGCGTATAGTTTTGCGGGGCGTAACAAATGATCGGCACAATCAAAAACGCCAAAATGTGCATCAACACAAACGCCCGTTTGCGGCCAATGCGCGCGCAAATTGGACCAAATGCCAGCAACCCGGCGCCGCCACCGATCGTTTGAATATATCCATAAGCCCACTTTGCTTTTTCCGCGGCTGACGCTTTGTCGATGCCACTCTTCAACGCAAAATATTCGGCCAACTGCTGCCCGGCGATGTGCACCGCCCAATAACTCCCCAGTCCAACCGCCGCCAGTAACATTCCCAAAATCGCTCGCTTCGCCCAACGCGGATCGCCAAGCAATTCTCCAATACTGCCCGGCTTCGCAGGCGTCGCAGCCGATTTCGCCTCAGCCTTTTTCCAACGTTCCGGCTCCCTCACAGCCGCCATTACCCACACCGTCAGAAACGCAGGCACCACTCCAACCAAATACGCATAGCGCCAATTCGCGCCAACCAGTAAAGAAGCCGACGTCGCTATCCATGTCCCCAACACACTGCTGGCATGGAAAATTCCCGAGGCGTGCGTGCGCGCTGAGGACGGAAAAACTTCCGCCACTAAACTCGCCGCGACCGCCCATTCCCCGCCGATGCCCATGGCAACGAGAAACCGGAGAACTCCAACCTGCGCGATCGTGTGCGCAAAATAAGTCAGTCCCGAAAAAATCGAATAGGTCAGGATTGTACAAATCATCGTCGGCTTGCGCCCCCACTTGTCAGCCAACGATCCGAAGAACAATCCACCGACGGCACCGCCAAGCAGAAATGGAATCAATAAAATATCAGAATAGTACTTAACCGCCGCTCCGAGAGATGCGAACCCAACAACGCTCGCTGGGTTGTGTTTAAGAATGTCCTCCAATAGCTGCACCCGCGACAACCCGTAGACCTGTCCCTCATAAACATCGAAAATCCATCCGACCGAAGCAATCACCAGAATCAGCCATTGATATCGCGTCACACCCGCATACCATTTTTGATTCGTTTGCCCCGGTACCGGCGCAACTTTTTCGCGCTCGTTCTGGCTGGAGGAAATCATGCGCAACGATTTAAGCACGTCCGACGCCTGTCGCCAAAGACTTTTTCCGATTTCGAAAAATCCATCGAACGGAGTCACTAGTAATGCGAGGCACTGAATTGTTAACTGCGCATCGGCAGTTCGAAATGCTGGCTTCGGGTAGAAGAATTCCATACGCTCAACAAAATGAGATTAGGGCCTTCAACTATCGCCGACTTGCAGCAATCGCTCGCCAAAGCGAACGCCGCAAAGTCGCGCATTGAGGGAGTCGATCTCACGGCACTAAACCGCGTCGTGGAACATACGCCGGAGGACATGACGGTCACGGTGGAAGGCGGGGCGACTTTGGCGGCTTTGCAAACTGAAGTGCGCAAGCGCGGCCAGTGGCTGCCCGTCGATCCGCCGGACTCGTCGATCACCATTCAACAACTGCTGGCGACAAATGCCAGCGGTCCGCGCCGATTCGGTTATGGAACAATTCGTGATTATGTTATCGGGTTGAGCGTCGTGCTCGCCGATGGTCGCCTGATTCATTCCGGCGGGAAGGTCGTCAAAAATGTCGCCGGTTATGACTTGATCAAATTGTTCATTGGCGATCAAGGCACGCTCGGTGTCGTCGTCGAGGTTACTTTCAAATTGCGTCCGATTCCTGAAATGGAGCGTTTTGTGCAAAAGCGATGCGCGACAATTGCGGAAGCGCAGATGGCAATTCAGTCGGTTCTCCATTCGCCGATTACGCCAATGGTCCTCGACCTGCATGATTTTTTTGTCGTTCTCGGGTTCGACGGCACGCGCGAAGAGGTCGAATGGCAACTGACTAAAGCGGGCGAACTTGGCCTCACGGACTCGGCGACGGTCGATTATGACAAGGCCTTTCACCAGGAAAAGGGTGTTAAAAAACTTTCGGTTCTCCCTTCCAAACTCGCCGATGCGATTGTGGCGATAGGCAAAGCGCCCTACGTCGCCCGCGCGGGCAACGGCGTTATTTACTATCGCGGCGAGCAAGTGCCGTGGCCGACGCCACCGATTCCAAAACAATTGCAACAACGCGTCAAAGACACCTTTGATCCCAACCATATTTTTCCGGAGGTCGCATGAGCACGCCATCGACCGCATCGGAACGTTTTTTGGATTACGACAAATCGCTGGCCTGCATCCATTGCGGGTTGTGCCTTTCGTCGTGCCCGACATATCTGGAAACCGGCAACGAAAACGATTCGCCACGCGGCCGCATTTATCTGATGCGCGCGGTGCAGGACGGACGATTGCCGCTTGACGACACTTCGGTGCAACACATCGATCTTTGTCTCGGCTGTCGCGCGTGCGAAGCCGTTTGTCCAAGCGGCGTTCAATACGGAAACCTGCTCGAACACACGCGCGACCATATCGAAGGGACTTATGAGCGCTCAACCTTCCAGAATTTCCTGCGCCGATTCGTCATCGAAAAAATATTCCCGCACCGCGAACGAATGGAATTGGCCATTATCCCGGCGCGTTTGGCGAAAACGCTGAAGCTGGAAAAATTTCTACCGAAGTTTGCCCGCGACGCTTTGTCGTTAATCCCAGGTAACGGCAAAGGCGAGCCGTTGCCTCCATTTTCGGCGGCGACTGGCACGCGCAAGGGCCGCGTCGGTTTCATTCGCGGCTGCGTGATGGACGTGATGTTTTCGGAGACGAACCAGAATACCGTCAAACTACTCAACGCGGCTGGTTACGACGTTGTCGTTCCCGAGCAACAAGGTTGCTGCGGCGCGCTTTTTGCGCACAGTGGCAATTTGAAACGCGCGCGCGAGTGCGCGCGGGACAACATCAATGCTTTCGCCAACCAAAATCTCGACGCCATCATCATAAATGCGGCCGGGTGCGGTTCGACTTTGAAAGAATACGGCGAATTGTTGCATGGCGATCAAAAGTGGGAACAACGCGGCAAAGAATTTAGCGGCAAAGTCAAAGACATCACTGAATTTCTATGTGCGGCGAATGATGCCGCTGGTGATAAAGGCTCGGCGGGAGCCTCGCCCTACCAAGGCGTTGCCTACCATCGGCGACGGGTCACCTACCATGACGCCTGCCACCTTGCGCATCCGCAGCACATCACTAAACAACCGCGCGACCTTATCAAAGGTGTGGCGGGAAAAAATTTCGTCGAACTGCCCGAATCGGACGTCTGCTGCGGCAGCGCCGGCACATATAATTTGACCGAACCGGAAATGGCGGAGCGCCTGCAAAACCGCAAAATACAAAACATCATCAAGACCGGCGCCGACATTGTGGTGACGACAAATCCGGGCTGTCTTTTGCAAATTCGCGCCGGCCTGGAAAAAGCGGGCAGCAAAATTCAGGCGATGCATATCGCCGATTACCTCGCGGGAGATGAACAGGCCGTCATAGAAGACCGACTTCCGTAACGGAAAAAGAAACTTGCGTTTTCCATGTCGCAGCTTTACTGCATAGGAATGTTCAGAGAACGAGCCTCGCGGCGTGTGACGACAGCGTTGATTTCGCTGCTGCTCACCGCAGCCGTTCTTTTCTCCATGATGCTGGCCGTCAGCCCCGCGTTGCATCAACTGTTACACAACGACGCGAACCAGGCATCACACGAATGTGTCGTGACGTTGCTGCAAAAGCAGCACGTATCCGCCGATTCGCCCGGTCCGTTGCTTCTGGGATTTACGCCAACATTCGGTTTTTCTGCTCCGTGCATTGCGACCCCAGCGCTGTCGCAATTTGATTATTCTTCCGCTCCCGGCCGAGGTCCCCCTGCTGTTCTTCTTTAGTTGTTTTGGCGGCACACCTGTCGTGTGTCGATTCGTATGCGCATTCGTGCGCGAACCTTTGTCCCATTGACTATGAAGAGTATTAAATTTTTAAGCCTCGCCGTGTTGTTAACCTTAACGCTCGGCCGGGCCAATGCAGATCAAAACAGTGATATTGAGCAATTGAAGAATCAGTTGCGCCAGATGCAGGAAAATTTCGAGCACGTTGTGCGCGAGCAGCGTCAGCAGATCGACGCGCTGACCAAAAAAGTCGACGAACTGACGCGTCCGGGTGCCACGACGAACGCGACCGCAGCGACTCCGGCCACGAATGCGCCGGCCAAAACCGAACAGCAAAAGAAACTGGAGCAGGAACTGGCGGCTGAACTTGGACCGCAAACCAACGCACCGGCGCCAGCCAACATGGCTAAACCGGCATGGACGCCTTCGCAGGCTATTCCCGTCATGCGCGCCGGGAGTGCTTACATGAATATCAGTTTCGACGCACTGATGGACGCGGGATGGTCAACGGCCCACGATCCTTCGGCCCAATTGCAACTGGGCGATCATGATCCCATCAAACGCGGTTTCTCGCTGCGCAATGCGGAAATCGCGGTCGACGGCGCGGTTGATCCGTATTTCAAAGGTTTCGGCAATATTGTTTTCAAGCTCGATAAAAACAATGAAACGGAAGTCGAGTTGGAAGAAGCATTTCTGCAAACGACGAGTTTGCCCGGCAATCTCCAATTGAAAGCCGGACAATTCTTCGCCGCGTTCGGACGGCAAAATCCGACGCATCCGCAC
>JAICXV010000569.1 GCA_025934545.1 Verrucomicrobiia bacterium | reverse complement strand
CTTCGCCGCTGCGGCAATGAAATCAATTTCCAGGCAGGCCGCGACGTGTGGTGGCACGAGGAAATCCCGCAGGTCGATGCCGATTGCCCCGCCGAAAAAATGGACAGCGAAGCCCCGCTCTTCATCCTTTACACCAGCGGTTCCACCGGCAAACCCAAAGGCATTCTCCACACCACCGGCGGCTACCTGCTCGGCGCGAAGATGACCACCAAATACGTCTTCGACCTGCGCGATGAAGACGTCTATTGGTGCACCGCCGACGTCGGCTGGGTCACCGGCCACAGCTACGTTGTTTACGGACCGCTGGCCAATGGCGCCACCAGCCTCATGTATGAAGGCGCGCCCAATTTCCCCGAGCCCGACCGCTTCTGGCGCATCATCGAAAAATACGGCGTGACGATTCTTTACACCGCGCCCACCGCCATTCGCGCCTTTATGAAATGGGGCGTCGAATGGCCGAAGAAACACGACCTCAGTTCGCTGCGCCTGCTCGGCACCGTCGGCGAACCCATCAATCCCGAAGCCTGGATCTGGTATCACGAAAACATCGGCGGCAAACGCTGCCCCATCGTGGATACCTGGTGGCAAACCGAAACCGGCGGCATCATGATCACACCGTTGCCCGGCGCGACACCGACCAAACCCGGCACCGCAACACTCCCATTCTTTGGCGTCCTTCCTGAAGTCGTCGACAACCAGGGCAACCCTGTTCCGAAAAATTCCGGCGGCAAACTCGTCATTCGCAAACCCTGGCCGAGCATGCTTCGCGGCATTTGGGGTGACCCAAAACGGTTCGTCGAAACTTACTGGAGCGAAGTCAAAGGCAGTTATTTCACCGGCGATGGTTGCCGCCAGGACAAAGACGGTTACTTCTGGATCGTCGGTCGTATTGACGACGTCCTCAACGTCGCCGGCCATCGCATTGGCACTGCTGAAGTCGAGAGCGCTCTCGTCAGCAACCAAAAAGTAGCCGAAGCCGCCGTCGTTGGTCGTCCCGATGATTTGAAAGGCCAAGCCTTGGTTGCGTTCGTCACTTTAAAAACAGGCGTTACCGCAAATCCGGCGATTCGCGAAGAATTACGCGCTCACGTCGGAAAAGAAATTGGCCCTGTTGCCAAACCCGACGATATCCGATTCGCCGAAGCGCTGCCCAAAACGCGTTCCGGAAAAATCATGCGCCGCTTGCTCAAGCAAATTGCCACCGGTGGAGAAATCAAAGGGGATACCACAACTCTGGAAGATTTCAGCGTATTGGCCAAGCTTTCCAGCACCGACGAATAATCCAAATAGCTTAATCCGTTGCAATCACGAGAGCGTTCTTAGGATGCTCTCCGCTGCTTCTTTTGGATTACTCGCACCGTAAATAGGACGACCAATCACCAACCAATTTGCTCCAGCCACAATCGCTTCCTTTGGTGAAAGCGTGCGCTTCTGATCGTCGGCCTTTGCGTTACCCAGACGAATACCCGGCGTCACCAGTTGCATGTGTTTGGGAATAATTGTTCGAAGTTTCGTTACTTCCAACGGCGAACAGACAAGCCCGCGCAATCCGGCTTTGCCCGCTAATTCAGCGAGGTAGATGACTTGTTCTTCTGCGTTCTTTGCGACGCCTGTCTCGCGCAACGATCGATCATCCATGCTCGTCAAAACTGTTACTCCGAGCACGAGCGGCGCGGGCCGTTTTAACTCACGCGCGGTTTTCTGCGCCGTTTCCTCCGCCGCTTTCATCATTTCCGTTCCACCGCACGTGTGAATCGTAATCATCTGCACATCCAGCGCAGTCGCCGACGCCACTGCGCCTGCAACCGTATTCGGGATGTCGTGAAATTTGAGATCCAGAAAAACCGACGCGCCCGTCGCCCGCACCTTCCGGACAAACTCAGGGCCGGCGCTCGTAAATAGAGTGCTGCCGATTTTGAACGCTCCCACGGCCGGCGCGAGTTCTTCGACGAGGTTTGTGGCGCGTTCCGCGGAAACGTCCAACGCCACGATGATCGGATTCGGCATGGCGACACTTAACCATGAACCATTTCCGCAGCGAATAATTATTTTTCCATTATGCGGACCGCGCTTGACGCTCCACCGGCCTGCGGCACATTCCTTCGTAGTGGAAAAAAGCCGGTCGGCTCAGAGCGAGACCGGCGACTTGTTGCCGGCCTTATCGTCAACTCCCGCTGTGCAGGACCTGCGTCGGCGCGTGGAGGTGGGAGAAGTGTTGTCTCTTCCCGAAATAAGCGACGGAGGCCAGCCCGCTATCGCCGCGCTCCTCTCGCACCTGTTCCCCGAACGCACCGTCGTTGTCGTAACCGATGGCCTTAAGCGTCAGGAAATCGTCCAACAGGATTTGGAAACGTGGAACAAAGATTCTGGTCGCCCGTTGTTCTATCCGGCCTGGGAAGTTCTACCACACGAATCGCGATTGCCGCATGCCGACGTCATCAGCGAACGCCTCGAAACTCTCGCAGCTTTAACAAACGATAAACGATCACTCATTGTCACGAATGTCGTCGCGCTGATGCAGCGAACGTTTGACGCTGAAGATCTTCGCCAACGCACCCGCACAATAAAGAAAGGCGAGCAAATCGAAATGCTCGACCTGATCGAGTGGCTGGAATCCCAAGGCTACGAACCCGAAACGCAAGTCACCCAAAAAGGCACGCACAGCCTGCGCGGCGGCATCATTGACTTGTGGCCGTTGAGCAGTCCCTGGCCCGTCCGTCTCGAATTTTTTGGCAACGAACTGGAATCACTGCGTTACTTCGACCCCATCTCTCAATTTTCGAATCAAGAGATTCATGAGGTGCTTGTCCCGCGCTGGTGCGAACTTGGCATTCTCTAGCAGAACAAATCCAAACTCGCGTCCCTGCTCGATTATCTGCCGCCGAATTCGATTTTCATCATCT
>JAICXV010000125.1 GCA_025934545.1 Verrucomicrobiia bacterium | reverse complement strand
CAATCACTGCGCCAACGCCGTTTTTTCTATGGCTCATGCAAAAAAGTCCACTCAGTCTCCGCCGGCCTGCGTGCCGAACTCGTCCAATTCGGCATGCCGGCCGATAAAATTGAAGTCATTCTCAATGGCGTCGACACCGACCGTTTCGCGCCGCATCCGTCCGACGCCGCGCGTCGCGAAGTCAATTTGCCAGTTGAAGGACCGGTGGTCGGCATGATCGGCCGATTCGACCCGCTCAAATGCCATCTGCCGTTGCTGGCCGCCTTCGAAGGGCTCGCGCCCAATTTCCCAACCGCACAACTGGTGATCGTCGGCAAAGGCGGCCAGATTTACGAACAAGTTCTTAATCGCGCCAAAACCAGTCCCGTCACCAACCGCATCCATATGGTCGGCTTCCAATCCGAACCAAAGCGCTATTATCAATCGATGGATTTGCTCGTGGTCCCGTCCTTGAGCGAAGGCCTCTCCAACGTCGTCCTCGAAGCCATGTCCTGTGCCGTTCCCGTTTTGGGCCACACCGCCTGCGGCAACGCCGAAATCATCACCGCCGGCAAAGACGGTATCCTTGCCAATTTAAAAACGCCCAAACATCTGGAAGCCGAAATTGCCAATGCCTTGCGCGATTTGCCCCGCCTCAAACAAATCGGCGCCGCCGCCCGCCAGACCATCCTTGACCGCTTTTCCATCGCGACCATGGTCAATAATTATGCGGACCTTTATCGTCGTGTCGCCGCCAAACAAGCTTGACCCGTCGCGCAAAGGCCTGAATCATGCATGACCCGTGACACTACCTGTGTCCGCGTGATTTTTATGAAAATATTGCGTCTGTGCTCACTGGCCATGTTGCTGGTTTGTGCCATTGCTCATGCTGAACCCAAAAGGGTTCTTGTCGTCACCGCGACGGAAGGTTTTCCGCACAGTTCCGTCGTCACCGCAGAGCGCGTCTTGAGCAAACTCGGCACCCAAAGCGGCGCTTTCAAAGTCGTCGGCGTCATTCGCAGCGGCCCGCGTCCGGCGGACCCGGAACAAGCCAAGGCCTGGACCACCAAAATGGAACATGATTTTGCCGAAATGATGTCCCCTGCGGCTCTCAACGATTACGACGCCGTTATTTTCGCGAACACCACCGGCGAACTACCGATTCCCGACAAAGACGCTTTCATCGCATGGGTCAAAGCCGGACACGGATTTATCGGCATGCATTCGGCCACCGATACGCTCCATAAATATGCGCCTTACATCGAGATGATTGGCGGCGAATTCCTGCAGCACGGTCCACAAGTCAAAGTGACCTGCATCAATCAGGACATACGCCATCCGGCGACACGCCGTCTCGGCACGACCTACGAAGTCTTTGACGAAATTTATCAATTCAAAAATTTCCACCGCGACCAGGTCCACGGCCTGCTCACGCTCGACAAACATCCCAACAACGGCACACCCGGCGATTATCCGATTGCCTGGTGCAAAAACTTCGGCAAAGGAAAAGTTATCTATACATCGCTCGGCCATCGTGAAGAAGTTTGGGAAAGCCCGACCTATCAGGATCACATCCTTGGCGCGATCCGATGGGCGCTCGGCCTCGAGCAAGGCGATGGCACCCCGCAAACCACGGCTCTGGTCCTGGGTCAACGCGAACGAATCGATGGGTTTCAACCGCTCTTCAACGGCGTCGACCTCAAAAATTGGAGCGTCCGCAATACGGAAAAGCCGAGCCCATGGCATACCGCCAACGGCATGTTAATCGAGAGCGCTGCTGACCCGATCAACGACCTCGTTACCGACAAACCGCACACTGATTTTATTTTGCGCTTCGACTATATGGTTGCCGGCAAAGGTTCCAGCAGCATGCTGTTGCGCGGCAAATACGATGTACTCGATAAAGTCGCCAACCCGCTTCCGGGCGCGTGGCAATCCGTTTCGATCACGTTGATTGGTGACACGGTTTCGCTCATGATCAATACCACTCAGGTTTACGACAAGCGTGCCCTCTCCGAAGTCGCCACCGAAGCGCCGGACTCGCCTTCCGCGGAAAAAAGTCCGATTATTTTGCAAGGCGGCCACGGCCCAGTCGCATATCGCAACATGCGCATTCGCGACTTATCCGGCTTCGACATCCGTCAACTGAGCGGCCAAGGCAACTACTCTTACAAAGTCCCCAAGGGAAAAGCAAAAAAGGTCCGCTGAATTCCCGGGATTTCCATAACGTCTGATATCGAGGTTCATGAACAATAACGAATCTGAATTAAATCGTCGCGACTTCCTCAAAAAAGGCACGTCACTGGCCACCATGATGGCATTGATGGGCGGCATTGAACTGCGCGCCGATGACGCGAAACCAGTCGACAGCGCCGAACCGGAACTGACCAAGATTCCCGATCTGCCGCGCCTCAATTTCGGCATCATTGGCATGGGCGCACAAGGCCGCGCCATCGCCGATACACTCGCGGGCTTTCCGCAAGCGAAAGAAGAAAACGGTCCGCACCTCATCGCCATTTGCGACAATTATAAGCGGCAGCTCACTCGCAACGCCGAAGCCGCGCCCAAAGCGCAGCAATACGACGACTACAAACAATTGTTGGCGAACAAAGACATTCAGGCTGTTGTCGTCACCACTCCGACTCATCTACACAAAGAAATCGCCGTCGCCGCTCTTGCGGCTGGCAAACACGTCTTCTGCGAAGTGCCGCTCGCGCATACCGTCGAAGATGCCAAAGACATCGCTCGCGCCGCGCGCGATTCCGTCCGCTATTTTCAATGCGGTTTGCAGGAGCGCTCTCATCCACAACGCGCCTTCCTGTTGCCGTTCGTTCGCTCGGGATCGGCCGGCAAATCCGTGATGGCCCGCGCTCAATGGCACAACAAACAAAGCTGGCGCAAACCTTCCTCCAACCCGCAGCGCGAAAAAGAAATCAATTGGCGTCTCGACAAAAAAATCAGCCCGGGCCTGGCTGGCGAAATCGGCATTCACCAACTCGACTCCATTAGCTGGTTCTGGAAAGCCCGCCCTCAGGCCGTGACCGGTTTCGGATCTATCGTTCTCTGGAGTGACGGACGTGACGTGCCGGACACGATGCAAGCTGTCCTCGAATTTCCTGAAGGCGCAAACCTGCTTTATGACGCCACGCTCTGCAGCTCGTTCGACGCCGATTACGAAATGTTTTATGGCGGTGACGCGTCGATCATGATCCGCGAAAATAAAGCGTGGATGTTCAAGGAAGTCGACGCTCCCCTGCTCGGCTGGGAAGTTTACGCGCGCAAAGATCAATTCTACAAAGAAACCGGCGTCGCGCTCGTCGCCAACGCCACCAAGCAAACCGCGATCGGCACGAAGGCGACCGAAGATTCGGCCTATCCCTTCACCGCGCTACACTACAGTCTTGAAAATTTCATTCTCAACGCCTCTGCCGTAACCGCAGCCATCGACGATTACGTCCAGCTCTACGGCGACAGCGACCAGAAAGCCATGGCGCAACAGGTCCAACAGGCCAAACAAAGCGCGTTCAAGCAACATCCCGCCGCGCATTGGCAGGACGGCCTGGAAGCCACTGTCGTCGCGCTCAAGACCAACGAAGCCGTCAACAACAACACCCGGATCAAATTCGAAAACGAATGGTTTGAGATTTGATCTGTTGGAATTTTAATCTGAGTTTTAAATCTGAAATTTTTTAAATGAACATACGCATTCTGCTGACAACTCTGGTTCTGACCTCCGCGCTCGTTTCCCATGCGGACGATGCAAACCATTATCAATCCCAGCCGGCCGGCAACAAAGTCCGCATCGAAGGCACCTCCACGGCGCACGATTGGGAAATGCAAGGCACCTTGATCGGCGGTTCGATTGATTTTGATCCAGCCGTCCAGTTCGACACGGCGCAAGCGACCATTCCCGGGTTGAAAGACAAAAAGCTCGCCATCAAATCGCAAGTGATCATCCCCGTTCGTTCCGTTAAAAGTGATGCCAAAGCCATGCCGCAAGTCATGGAAAGTTTGATGCAGGACGCGCTCAACTCAAAAGCCTTTCCGAAAATCGAGTGTCACGTGACCGAACTCACCTTCAAAGAACCACACGCTGCCGGCAAGCCCTTTGATTTCGACGCTTCCGGCGAACTGGCCATTGCGGGAAAAACTAATAAGGTAACTTTTCCCGTCAGCATCGACGTCCCCGAAAAAGACAAACTGAAGATCACCGGCACTGCCCCCGTTAAAATGACCGATTACGGCATCAAGCCGCCCGCTCCAAGCTTTGGTCTGGGTCTCATGAGAACGGGCGACGAGGTTAAAATAATTTTCGAGTGGACCGTGGCTAAAACGAAGTAAATTGCAATCGACGGCTGTCGCGGAAAACCAGCCGTAAGCGGAACGTCACTTGACTTCCCGCTTCACAAAACCGCATGAAACATTTTACCTCATTCAAGGAACTCACCAGCGGGGTGCTGGAATTTATTAAGTCGGGAACCGACGATCCCACTCGCTTCAACGATCTCGCGCTCGCTCTCTTGCGCCTGCAATTCGAAAACGTTCCGGCCTATCGCAAGTTTTGCGAGCACCGCAGCCCCGACATCCTGTCCGTCCGGCAATGGACTCAAATCCCGGCAATTCCAACGACCAGTTTCAAAGAGTTCGAACTGTCCAGCCTTCCGCCGCAAAACCGCAGCCATACATTTCATTCAAGCGGCACAACGGAACAGCGTCCCAGCCGCCATTTTCATAGCGATGAATCGCTCGCGATTTATGAAACGTCATTGATGCAGTGGTTTTCCAAAAACTTTCTACACTCAGAAAGTCCACACCTCCGATTTATTTCGCTGACACCCGCTCCTGCCGTTGCGACCAATTCCTCGCTCGCGCACATGTTCGGAACGATTGCTAAAGAATACAAAACCGTCTTCACCGGCGGTATTGGCGCAGATGGTGGATGGGTCGTGAATACTGCGAAGACAATCGGTCTCATTGAAATGTTTTGCAGCCAGCAAGAACCGGTCGCTATCGTCGGCACAGCGTTCGGCTTCGTCCATCTACTCGATGAAATGAAAGAAAAGAAGCTGCGATTCAAATTGCCCGCGGGTTCGCGCATTCTGGAAACCGGCGGTTACAAAGGTCGCAGTCGCGTCATTCCCAAAACCGAATTGCACCAGCTTCTCTCTTCTTATTTCGGCCTCGACGATTCGCAGATTATTTCCGAATACGGGATGAGCGAATTAAGCTCGCAAGCTTATGACCGTTCGTTTGGAGTTCCCAAAAACCAAAGCCGCATTTTTCATTTTCCCCCTTGGGCGCGCGTGCAAATCATTTCACCCGAATCAGGTCAAGAAGTAGCAGACGGCGAAACAGGGCTGGTCCGTGTGTTCGATCTCGCCAATGTTTATTCCGTGATGGCAATTCAAACCGAAGACCTCGCCGTCCGTCGCGGCAACGGTTTCGAATTGATTGGACGCAGCAGCGAAGCGGAACCGCGCGGCTGTTCGCTCATGGCCACCGCGACCGCCATACAGTAATGTGAAATTTCGATGAGCGATCATTTACATAGAAAACGCACCCTGCTCCTCTGCACTTCGCTGCATGCGTTCACCCATATTTATCAGGTCGCACTAATTCCGCTCTATGTGCTCATCCGCAAAGATCTCAACTTGGCGAGCGACGCACAGGCAACTCTTCTCGTTTCGGTCATGGGCATCGCTTACTTCGTTCCCAGTTATTTGATGGGCATCCTCGCCGATCGCTGCAGTCGCAAGAAATTGCTCGGCACCGGCCTCGCCATTAACGCGCTCGGTTTCATCAGCCTCGCTTACGCCAACTCCTTTTCCATGGCGCTTGTCTCCGTCGTCCTCGCGGGTTTCGGCGGCAGCTTTTATCATCCAGCGGCGACTTCGCTCATTGCGCGCCTCTATCCGGAAGCAACCGGCAAAGCCCTCGGCACCGCGGGCATGGGCGCGAGCCTCGGTTTTTTCATCGCGCCTTTTTACGCCGGCTGGCGCGCGGACACCTCCGGATGGCGCGCACCGGTCCTCGAACTCGGCATCCTCGGCCTCGTCGCCGCCGCCGCATTTATGTGGCTCGCCCACGATCACCCGACTCGCGAATTTCAGGATGACATCAAGCGCACCAAAGAAAAACTGTTCGCTACACCGACGCTCTGGGTCCTGTTCCTCAGCGCCGCGTTTTTCTTTTGTTTGCGCGATTTCTCCGGCATGGGCGTCGCCAGTCTTGGCTCGCTCTTTTTGCAGCGCGCTCATGGGCTGGACGCAAAACAAACCGGCATAGCGTTGAGCTGCATTTATCTCGCGTCACTTATCAGCAACCCGATTTTCGGAAGTCTCAGCGATCGCGGACGCATCGGCCTGACCGCCGTCGTGTTGTGCATCGCATCCTTTGTTGTCTTTATATTCCCGCACCTCAACTCACATCTCCTCGCTCCTGCGCTCGGTGTTTACGGGTTCTTTTTCATGGCAAGTTATCCAATTGTTGAAGCGGCGTTAATGGAAGCCGTCCATGATTCCGTCCGCGGTCGCGTCTTCGGCTTGTTTATTACCATCGGCGGATTGCTCGGAAATATTTCGCATTGGTTCGTAGGACGATGGGTCGAATCGCTCGGCGCTGGCGCCGGCAACGTCGCCAACTACTTCGGCATTTACAACATTCTGTCCGTCATGTTGCTACTGTCCCTGATCGGTCTCGCCTGTTTGCATGGCATCCGACGCCGCGACAAAGATGAGCACAACACACCGGTGCGTCAGGAGGTGGCCGCATGAACCTGCCGAATTATTTTCTCGCCGACCTGCCGCCGGAAGCGACGCTTTCTCCCACGCTCATCACGGAGGCTT